>CBIHOX010000037.1:0-42960 GCA_966211685.1 uncultured Pseudoduganella sp. | reverse complement strand
TAGGGGGGGGGGGGGGGGTTTTTTAACGGGCGGTGGGGGCGGTGGGTGGGGGGGGGGGGGGCCCCCCCCCCCCCCCGGCCCGTCGGAAACGCCCCCCCGCCCCGGCGTACAATAAGCGCTTCGTTGACAGCCCAACCACCATGCACTCCCCCATCACCATCCGCATAGGCGAACGCGCCCGCCAGCGCATCGAACGCGAAGGCTTCCAGGCCGCCGACGTCGCCATCGTACCCGCCGCGGCGGGCGGCCCGAAAGGCTTGATCCTCAATGGCATGGACTTGTGGATGTTCGGCGACTTCTTCAAGCGCGCGCCGCGCCAGCGCAAGCTGATCGGCGCCTCGATCGGCGCGTGGCGCATGGCGGCCGGCACGTTTGCCGACCCGGTCGCCGCGCACAAGCGCCTGGCCCACCTGTATGCGCACCAGCGCTATCCGGACAAGGTCGACGCGGCGTACGTTTCGCGCACCTGCCGCGCGCTGCTCGACGAATTGCTCGACGGTCGCGGCGCGGAAATGCTGGCCAATCCGGATTACCGCCTGTCGGTGATCGCCGCGCGCGGCGCCGGCCCGCTGGCCAACGCGGCCGGCAACCGCTGGCGCGAAATGTCGGGTTTCATGCGCGCCGCGCTGGGCAACGCGCTGTCGCGCAAGCGCCTGGCCGGCGCCATGGAGCGCGTGGTGTTCCACGACCGCCGCGACGACGCGGCATGGCTGAAGCAATCGTTCGACGCCTTTGCCGGCCATTTCGTCGGCCTGTCCGAAGCCAACCTGCACAGCGCGCTGATGGCGTCGGGCTCGATCCCGCTGGTGCTGGAAGCCGTCACCGGCATTCCCGGCGCACCGCCGGGCGCCTACTGGGACGGCGGGTTGATCGATTACCACCTGCACCTGCCGTACCGGCGCGATCCCGGGCTGGTGCTGTACCCGCATTTTTCCGATTACATCGTGCCCGGCTGGCTGGACAAATCGCTGCCATGGCGCCGCGCACGCGACGCCGCGCTGGAAAACGTGGTGCTGGTCTCGCCCTCGCCGGCCTTCCTGGCGCGCCTGCCGAACGGCAAGTTGCCGGACCGTTCCGACTTCAAGGCCTATGGCCAAAGCCACGACACCCGCATCCGCGACTGGCAGCGCGCCATCGGCGAAAGCGGGCGCATGGCCGAAGCGTTCGCCAAATGGGTGGAAAAACCGGACTTGCGGGTGGCGAAAGGGTTTAACTAGGCCCCGGGGTCACTCGCCCAAAAACATTTCCTGCAAATCGTTGAGGAAGCGCTGGCCCAGCTCGGTCGGCTTGATCAGCAAGTGGTCGCGCACCAGCAAGCCTTTCGCTTCGGCTTCGTTGAGCGCCTTGTCGATCGCATTGATTTGCAGGCCGGTGCGTTCCGGGAACAGTTGCGGCGGGAAGCCGTCGCGCAGGCGCAGCGTGTTGAGCATGAATTCAAAGCCCATGTCGGCGCGGCTGATTTCCCGTTCCTCATGCACCGAGTTGCCGGCCTGGACCTGCTCCATGTACGTCTTCGGCTGCTTGTAGCGCGCCTGCCGCAAGACGCGGTGCGGGAATGAAATCTTCGAATGCGCGCCGGCGCCGATGCCGAGGTAATCACCAAAGGTCCAGTAATTGAGGTTGTGGCGCGCCTGGCGGCCCGGCCGCGCATACGCCGATACTTCGTAGTGGCCATAGCCGCGCGCGCTGGTCAGTTCGGCGATCATGTCCTGCATGTCGGCGCTGGCATCGTCGTCCGGCAGCGCCGGCGGATACTTGGCGAACACCGTGTTCGGCTCCATCGTCAAATGGTACAGCGACAGGTGCGGCGGCTGGAACGCCATCGCGGTCTCGATGTCGGCGCGCGCCTGTTCCAGCGTCTGCGACGGCAGCGCGTACATCAGGTCCAGGTTGAAGTTGTCGAACGTCGACTGCGCGATTTCCACCGCGCGGCGCGCTTCCATGCCGTCATGGATGCGGCCCAATGCCTGCAGGTGCGCGGCATTGAAACTCTGGATGCCGATCGACAGGCGGTTGACGCCGCTGGCGCGGTATGACTTGAATTTCTCCGCCTCGAACGTGCCGGGATTGGCTTCCATCGTGATTTCAATGTCGGCGTCCATCGGCAACAAGGTGCGCACGTCCGACAGCAGGCGGTCCAGCCCCGCGGCCGACAGCAGGCTCGGGGTGCCGCCGCCAATGAAGATCGTGTGGATCTTGCGGCCCCAGACCAGCGGCAGCGCCATTTCCAGGTCGGTGCGCAGCGCCGCCAGGTACGCCGCTTCCGGAAACGCGCGGTCTTGCGCCTCATGCGAATTGAAGTCGCAATACGGGCACTTGCGCACGCACCACGGGAAGTGCACGTACAGCGACAGCGGCGGCAACGCCGCCAGGTTCAGCGCGCCCGGCTGCAGGTAATTCAGCGCGGCGCCGGCGGCGCCCGCGTAACCGGACGCCGGCGCCCCCGCCGCATCGACCGGCTTGGGCTGGGCGTTCGAAGTGGGCGCCCCCACGACCTTGATCGGGATCATTTGAGTTTTTCCACCAGGGCGCGCAGCGCCTGGCCGCGGTGCGACAGGCGGTTCTTTTCCTCGGGCGCCAGTTCGGCCACGCACTTGCCCAGCGACGCGATATGGAAGTGCGGGTCGTAGCCGAAACCGCCCTCGCCACGCGCCTGTTCGATGATTTCGCCGTGCCAGCGGCCATCGGCGATGACCGGTTGCGGATCGTCGGCATGGCGCACGAACACCAGCACGCAATAGTAGTAGGCCGACTTGTCCGCATGCGGCGCCAGGTCGGCAATGACTTTCGCATTGTTGGCCGCATCGGACTTCGGTTCACCCGCGTAGCGCGCCGAATACACGCCGGGCGCGCCCTTGAGCGCATTGACGCAGACGCCGGAATCGTCGGCCAGCGCAGGCAGGCCCGTCAGGCGCGCCGCGTGGCGCGCCTTGGCCAGCGCATTTTCCACGAACGTGTGGAATGGCTCGTCCGCTTCCGGCACGCCGAATTCGCCCTGCGGGCGCACGTCGAAGCCGACCGTGGCCAGCAATTCATTGAATTCCTTGAGCTTGCCTTTGTTGTTCGATGCGAGGACGAGGGTTTGGGTCATGGCGGGTTCCGGCGGAAATTTCAAAGCCGGTATTGTACCGCGCCCGGCCGCGCCGCCTGCACCGGGCGGCAATCGTGTTGCTGTTCAGAACTGGGTATTGCGCGCCACAGTTCGTTACATCGTTGTTTACTTTTTCTACAAATGTATTGAAACTACTTAATTATGAACAGCCATAAAGGAGAAAACTAGAGCTATACATAGGAATTTTGTAATCGTCATACAAGCGTGAGTCTGTAATAAAACTATATCAACGGAACGCAACAACGATAAAGGAGACACCGATGCAAAAGATCCAGCAATTCATTTTGGGCACCACCATGGCGCTGGCCGCCAGCGCAGCCTGCGCACAGACCAACGGCACCATGCTGCAATACTTCGACTGGGATTCCAATGGCGATGGCCAAC
Organism: uncultured Pseudoduganella sp.; assembly: GCA_966211685.1. GTDB lineage: Bacteria > Pseudomonadota > Gammaproteobacteria > Burkholderiales > Burkholderiaceae_D > Rugamonas. Next base: position 39,464 of record CBIHOX010000037.1, on the reverse strand, counting down.
ACTGGAACCGCGTGAAGAACAACTCGGCCGCCTGGGCCAACCGCGGCATCACGGCCTACTGGCTGCCGCCCGCGTACAAGGGCAGCGGCGGCGTCAATGACGTCGGCTACGCCGTGTACGACTTGTTCGACCTGGGCGAATTCAACCAGAAAGGCGCGATCCGCACGCGCTGGGGCACCAAGGCCGACTACATTGCCGCCATCGATGCGGCGCACGCCAACGGCATCCAGGTGTATGCCGACATCGTGTTGAACCACAAGATGGGCGCGGACGCCACGGAATGGACCACCGGCGTACGCGTGGACCAGAACAACCGCAACACCGAATACGGCGGCGATGTCAGCCTGCAGGTATGGACCGCGTTTAATTTCCCCGGCCGCCTGCAGGGCGACGGCACCCTCAAGTACAACAATTTCCGCTGGAACTGGTACCACTTCGACGGCACCGATTATGCGCAAAACCTGGGCGCCGATGGCTGCACCAATTGCCGCATCTATAAATTCCGCGGCACCGGCAAGGGCTGGGACCCGGAAGTGTCGACCGAATACGGCAACTACGATTACCTGATGGGCGCCGACCTCGACTTCCAGCATCCGGACGTGCGCCAGCACTTGAAGGACTGGGGCGTCTGGTACACCAATACCGCCAAGCTCGACGGTTTCCGCATCGATGCGGTCAAGCACATCTCGGCATCGTACTTCCCCGAGTGGCTGTCGCACGTGCGCACCACCACCAACAAGCCGAACGCGTTCGCCGTGGTGGAATATTGGGACAGCGACATCAACCGGCTGAACAACTACGTCAACACCGTCAATGCCAGCGCCAGCGCCAAGATGTCGGCCTTCGACGTGCCGCTGCACGCGAAATTCCAGGCGGCCGGCAATGCCTGGGGCGGCTTCGACATGGGTTCGCTGCTGACCAACACGCTGGTGTCGTGGCAGCCGACGCGCGCCGCCACCTTCGTCGACAACCATGACACGCTCGACGGCCGCGGCCTGTCGTCGAAAGTGCAGGACTGGTTCAAGCCGATGGCGTACGCCACCATCCTGCTGCGCGAAGCCGGCTACCCCACCGTGTTCCTGGGCGACTATGAAGGCGTGCCGGGCAAGGTGGCGAACCATTCGTGGATGTTGGACCAGTTGATGAAGGCCCGCAAATTCCACGCTTACGGCAAGCAGAACGATTACTTCGACCACTCGGACGTGGTGGGCTGGACCCGCGAAGGCAACGCCCAGCACTGGTATGGCGTGGCGGTGCTGATGAACGATAACCAGACCACCGCCGGTTCCAAGTGGATGTACGTGGGCAGCGCGCACGCCAACCAGTGCTTCACCGACGTGACCAACGCGGTGGCGTCGCAGGTATGCGCCAACGCCAGCGGCTGGGCCAATTTCCAGGCGCCGCCGGCCAAGGTGACGGTGTGGGTGCGGGCCGGCAAATATGGCTTGAACGCAAACTGACGCGGCAATGCCCGGGGCGGACCCGGGCCGCGCCCGTTCATCCGCCTGGCGCCGTCATACCGCTGCCGCTGCTTGCGGCAGCGTCCTGGCGGCGCCCGATGTCACGGCACCAGCAAGGCTTCGATTTCAGGTTTGTTGACATTATCGCGGGTCACCATCACGGCATCCGTGAGGATCAGCGGCTCCCGGATCGGCGCGCCCCTGGCCGCCGCCACTGCCGCCTTCATCGACAAATACCCCATCTGGCGCGGGTCTTGCACCACCAGGCCATCGATTTCGCGTTTTTTCAAGCCGTCCAGCAAAAAATCCGTGGTATCGAACCCGACGAATTTCTTGACGCCGGCCAGTCCCGCCTGGCGCAACGCGCGCAACACGCCATCGCTGGTCGATTCATTGACCGCGAAAATCGCGTCGACCCGCGGGTGCTTTTCCAGCAACTGCCCGGCGCTGCGGGCCACCTTGCCGCGCGTACCGCCGCCATACACGTCGGCCGCGACGGTGATATGCGGCGCATGTTTTTTCAGGTAATCGATGAATCCGCTGGCGCGGTCTTCCGTGGAACCGCTGCCTGCGATGGTGCGCATCACCGCGACCTTGCCTTGCCCGTTCAACAGGGTCGCGATGTGCCGGGCCGCCAGCTTGCCGGCCTCGATATTGTTGGTGGTGACGAAGTTGATGTGCGCGCTGCCATCGAGCGCGGAATCGACGGCAATGACCTTGATGCCGAGCGCCGCGGCTTGCCGGACGGGTTCGGCCAGGCGGTTGCGGTCGGTCGGGGCAATGATGATGGCGTCGACGCCGCGCCGGGAATAAATCCGCACGATATCGATTTGCGAGTCGACGTCGTCATTGTGGGCCGGGCCGCGCCAGGTCAACTGCACCGCCCCCGATTCCGCCAAGGCCCGGTCGACACCCTGGCGCATGAATATCCAGAAATCCTGGTCGCGCGCCTTGGGAATGAAGACGACATTGACATCCCCGGCAAACGCGGGACTCAGCAGGAAGGCGATACACGCCAGCAGGAGTGCTACCCGTTTCATGATGGAATTGTTTTACGCTCCTCGTCGCCGGCAATCCACTTGCGGTTGCCATGATCCGGCGCCATGGCAACGGCGCCGGCTCAGGCCAGTCCGAGCGCCTGCTTTTGCAGCCTGACCAGGTCCGTGATCCCGGCCTGCGCCAGGTCCAGCAGGCGGTTCATGCGCTCGCGGTCAAACGCGGCGCCTTCGGCCGTGCCCTGCACTTCGATGAAGCCGCCGGCCTCCGTCATCACCACGTTCATGTCGGTATCGCAGCCGGAATCCTCGACGTAATCGAGGTCCAGCACCGGCACGTCCTGGTAGACGCCGACGGAAATGGCCGCCACGAAGTGCTTGAGCGGCACCGCCGGCAGCGCGCCGGCGGACACCAGTTTCGCCAGCGCGTCATATGCGGCCACCATGGCGCCGGTGATCGACGCGGTGCGGGTGCCGCCATCGGCCTGGATCACGTCGCAGTCGAGTTTCAGGGTGCGCTCGCCCAGCGCGTCCAGGTCGAACGCGGCGCGCAGCGAGCGGCCGATCAGGCGCTGGATTTCCTGCGTGCGGCCGCTTTGCTTGCCCTTGGCCGCTTCGCGGTCCATGCGCGTGTGCGTCGAACGCGGCAGCATGCCGTATTCCGCGGTCAGCCAGCCGCGACCTTCGCCCTTCATGAAGCCCGGCACTTTTTCCTCGATGCTGGCGGTGCAAATCACCTTGGTGTCGCCGCATTCGATCAGCACGGAGCCTTCCGCATGCTTGGTGTAGTTGCGCGTCAGGCGTACGGTGCGCAGCGCGTCGACGGCGCGGCCGTTCGGGCGGGAAACAAATGTCATTGGTTGGTATCTCTCTTGGTTAGCAATTGGGTGGATTTTTCTATGGCGCCGCGGATTTCCGCGATCGCCCGCTCGATTTCATCGTCGTCGAACACGTCGGCGGCCGCGCCATCCGGCGGCGCGGCCTGCGCATCGGCGCCCACGATGGTGGAATTGACCTGGTCGTCGGCCAGCATTTCAGTGGAAATCATGGACGCGCTGGGGGCCGACGGGATGCCGTCTGCCGCGGTGCTGCCCTGCCACATGATGGCCAGCGCGGTGGCGTTGTCGCTGGCCGGGCCGGCCGCGGCCACCGCCTGGCGCAGCATGTCCGGCACCGCGCGCACCACGGTCTGGGTTTGCAGCCGCAGCGCCATGTCGTCGTCGGCCAGCTCGTTCCACAGGCCATCCGAGCATAATAACATCACGTCGCCCGGCAGCAGGCTGGCGCGGCGCGAGACCTCCACCTTCGGCAGGCTCGATGCGCCGAGGCAGTTGTACAGCTTGTTGCGGTCCGGGTGCGTGGTGCGTTCGGACGGTTGCACCAGGCCCTTGGCGATCAGGCTTTCCACGTGCGAGTGGTCGCGCGTGCGCGCCAGCACCTGGCCGCCGCGCATCCAGTACAGCCGCGAATCGCCGCAGTGCGCCCAGGTCGCGAGGTTGTGCTGGATCAGGCACGCCACCACGGTGGTGCGCGGCGTGTCCGGCAGGTTATGCATGGCCTTGTAGCGGTGGATTTCCTGGTGCGCCGCCATGAACGCTTCTTCCAGGAAGCGCTCGGGAATCTTCACGTAGGGCGTGGCTTGTTGCTGGAACAGGCTGGAAATGGTCTGCAGCGCGATGGTGGCCGCGACTTCGCCGCGCAGGTGGCCGCCCATGCCGTCGGCCAGCACCAGCAGCAGCGCATCGCGCGTGAAGCTGTAGCCCATGCGGTCCTGGTTGACCTTGCGGCCGCCGATCTGGCTCTCCTGGTAAACGGAAAATTGCATGGCCCCTCCCCTCGCTTACGGATGCAGCGTGGTCTGGGCTGCATCCTTTTTCCTGCTGAACCGTTCAAACAGGCCGCGCACCTGGCCGCCCAGCTTTTCCAGCGCCCCCGGCGCGGCTTGCGGCCGCGGTTGCGGCATCTGCAGCGCCTTCTGGATTTCAAACAGGCTTTGCGGCCGCGCCAGCGGATCGACCGCCAGGGCCCGTCGCACCAGTTCCACCAGTTCCGGCGAATAATGGCCGTCGAGCTTGGCAAAGTGCTCGGCCATCCTGTCGTCCTTGCGGCGCTGGTCGGCCGGCTGCGGCGGCGATCCCACCATGCAGGCAAACATGGCCGCGCCAATGCTGTAGATATCGGTCCACGGCCCCAGCGGCTCGGTTTTCACATACAGTTCCGGCGGCGCGAAGCCCGGCGTGTACATCGGCGTCAACATCGGCATGTCATTGTTGACGGTTTGCCGCGCGGCGCCAAAGTCCAGCAGCATGGGCGTGCCATCGGTGCGCAGGTAGATATTGGCAGGTTTTAAATCCAGGTGCAGCAATTTGCTGGCGTGGACTTCGCGCAAGCCCTTGACCACCTGGACGAAGATCTGGCGGATGAACGCTTCGCCCAGCCGGCTGCCCTTGGCGCGCTGGCGCTGGATCTGTTCCTGCAGCGAATGGCCCGATTCATAGGCCATGACCATGTAAACTGTCTCATTTGCGCGAAAGAAATTTAGCACCCTTACAACATTGGGGTGCGAAATGCGGGCCAGCGCGCGCCCCTCTTCGAAGAAGCATTTCAGCCCGATGCGGAACACCGGCAGGTTGGCTTTCGCTATGGAGGGCGCCAATTCGCCGGGCTGGCGCAGCGCCAGCGCGCTCGGCAGGTACTCCTTGATGGCGACGGCATTGCCTTCGCCGTCATAGGCAAGGTAAACAATACTGAACCCGCCAGACGCAATTTTCTTTACAATGCGATATCCAGCAATTTCCAGCCCTTCCGGCAACGGGGCGTTGTTTTGTGCAGCCATAGGATTTCCTCGCCTCAACAACCGGATTGTGTGGAGAAATCACAGTTTTTGTAAAGATTAAAAAAAGATCGGGGAGATCCATTGAGCATTTCCAGCATGACGGGCTACGCGGTTGCCACGAGCGAAAGCGCGGCCGGAACACTGACCATTGAAATCAAAAGCGTCAACTCGCGTTTTCTTGACCTGCAGTTTCGTATCAACGACGATTTGCGCGCCCTCGAACCCGATTTGCGCTCTGCCATCATGGCCGCCATCACGCGCGGCAAGGTGGAGTTGCGCCTGAGCTTTGGCCGCAAGGCTGCCGCGGCCGGCACGCAGGCATTGAATACCCAGTTGCTGCAGGAATTGTCGCGTTTGCAAGGCGAGGTGGCGTCGCATTTTCCGCAGGCGCCGCAAATGACTGTGGCGGAATTGCTGCGCTGGCCCGGTGTGGTGGAAGAAGCACAGATCGGCCAGGAAACCCTGCAGGCCGACGTGGCCGCACTGATGCAGCGCACCCTGTCGGCCTTCGTCAACAGCCGCCAGCGCGAAGGCGCGGCGCTGGAAGCCATGCTGGTGTCGCGCATCGAATCGATGGAAGCCATCGTCAAGCGCATCACGCCGCTGATCCCGCAAGTGGTGGCGCAATTCCAGCAAAAAGCCGTGGAACGCATGCAGGAAGCATTGGGCATCGCGTGCCAGAGCTCCAACACCAGCCTGTCGCGCCAGGATGCGCTGGAACGCATCCGCCAGGAAGTGATCTTGTACGGCATCCGCATCGACGTGGCCGAGGAACTGGGCCGCCTGTCGGCGCACCTGACGGAAACCCGCCATATCCTGAAAAAAGGCGGCCAGGTCGGCAAGCGCCTCGATTTCATGATGCAGGAATTGAACCGCGAAGCCAACACACTGGGCGCCAAGGCGTCCGTGAAGGAACTGGCTGACGCATCGATGGAACTCAAGTTGCTGATCGAGCAGATGCGCGAGCAGGTGCAAAACCTGGAATAACTTCCATTCCCTGATATCCGGGGCCGGCAACCATTCTGCGCAAGGATGGGGGCTGGCCCCGATTGCATTTAGTCGGCGGAATTCCTTCTTCACCCTTCCCCATGGCGCGCAGCAGGCTTGACCATGAATTGATGCACACCTGCGGCACATCGAACACGTGACGGCGCTCCAGTATTTACACCTGGCCCAACCAAAGCGCTGTCACAACGGCTGCATTTCCCGGCAACGGAGATGCCTGGCCGTGCCGGCTCAGCCACCCGCTCCAGCCTTTACCTTATGGCCGGGCCGTGCGCTCAATTGCTTGCGGGATTTGCCGCGCAACGGGCTGGCCCCCTGTCCGTTCACACCCATTTATTGCAGCGCCCGCGGCAGGCTGAATAGCCACCAAAAACCACCGCTGAATATCCAACCCCCCCCTGAGTTGAGCAAGCAACCACAGTGACTTCAAGTTATTAAAAATATCTTGTTTATTTTTTTTGTAAACTTACCATAATGACCAAAGTTTGACGGAATACGATCTCGCTGCCACCGGCGGCAAGTTTTATATGGCAAAAGAAATGGTGAACGCTCGCGTTAACGGCCAGTCGGCGATCTCTAAAATGTTTATCGGCGACAATGGTCAAACAATTGAAGAAATTGTTCGGGTCACTGGACATAAATTCCATATGCTGACGTTCAATCCCGACCTTGCTTCGGGCACGCAGCAGAAAGCGGCCTCCCATGTCAGCGCGTTATCGCCGGCAACACAGTTACGCTAATTTGCCGCTGGATGCATGTGACCGCAAAATCCCATGCAAAACGCCGATCCTTTACTTGGATCGGCGTTTTTTGCCTCGGTTTATCAGTTTTCTCAATACTGCTCAGTATCGGCATGCCTGGCGTTGGATGGATGGTGGCGGTAGTGGTATTGATCGTATGCAGCGCCATGACACCCTGGACAGGCAAACGTTATATTCGCGGTAGTTTAGTGGTGTCGCTACTGCATTTGTTTTCGTTTGGTCCGCTGCCGCTCATGGGCAGGGCGGCATCGGTCCGTTCATGGCCTCCCTCCTGGTTCCTGGCCTGTTTTGTTGCCTTGCCGCTGCTGCTGGCGGTGATAGCATTGTTTTTTGGCGGGCGCCGTTCCAAAGTCCACTGACTGTAGCGGATAAAATTACAACATTGCCTCGCCATGCACGCGTTTTTATTGCGGCGATCAGCGGCGCCCGCCACGTTCCGCAGGCTGGCGGCGCATGATCGCCTCTTCCTGCGCTCCCCTCTGTAAACCGGCCGCGCACAATCCAGTTGTCGCCGATGCATACCGTGGTAGCAAATTGCTATGCATAAGAATTGACATATGGCAGCTATTTCCTGGGCATGGTCTGCCCACCCCTGTGTAAACCCTACTCTACCTATACCGACTGGGCGCTCGTCCGGGAAGTCAGCAATCCGACGGATATGGAACCCGGCCTGAAAGCCCGCCCCATGGCCCGACAGAGTGCTGAGCAATACCAATCACCCCCAAAACATAACTCAGACACGCTTGGGGCGGCCGGGGAAATGGCCGCATCAGCGGGAGACATATAGGAGCAGCACAATCATGAGCCAACCCCAACTCCGGCCAGTCGTCAGCCAGGATGCGCCGCCTGCGGCACCCAACGAAGTCAGCAAGATCGACGACTACTTCAAGATTTCAGCGCGTGGCAGTACGCAGCGCCGTGAAATCATCGCCGGTATCACAACTTTCCTGGCCATGGTGTATTCCGTGTTCGTGGTGCCGGGCATGCTGGGTAAAGCCGGCTTCGACGTCAGCGCCGTGTTTGTCGCGGTCTGCCTGACCGCCGCCTTCGGCTCGCTGCTGATGGGTTTCTGGGCGCGCCTGCCGATCGCGGTCGGCTGCGCGATTTCCCTGACCGCCTTCATGGCGTTCGGCCTGGTGCTGGGCAAGGGCTTGTCGCCGCAAGTGGCGCTGGGCGCGGTGGCCCTGATGGGCATCGTCTTCACGCTGATTTCCGTGACCGGCGTGCGTTCGTGGATCCTGCAAAACCTGCCGCAAGGCGTGGCGCACGGCACCGGCGTGGGCATCGGCCTGTTCCTGCTGCTGATCGCCGCCAACGGCGTCGGCCTGGTGATCAAGAATCCGCATGAAGGCTTGCCGGTCGCGCTGGGCGACATCACGGCCTTCCCTGTGCTGATGAGCCTGGTTGGCCTGGCCGCCATCTTCGGCCTGGAAACCCGCAAGGTACCGGGCGGCATCCTGCTGGTGGTGGTGGCGCTGTCGGCCGCCGGTCTGGCGTTCGACCCGTCCGTGAAATTCACTGGCGTGTTCGCCCTGCCGAGCCTGGCTGCTGAAGGCAAGGCGTCGCTGATCGGTTCCATGGATATCCAGGGCGCGCTGTCGATGGCGGTGCTGCCTTCGGTGCTGGCGCTGGTGATGACGGCCGTGTTCGACGCCACCGGCACCATCCGCGCCGTGGCCGGCGAAGCGGGCCAGATCAATGAAAACGGCTACATCCACAATGGCGGCCGCGCGCTGACCACGGACTCGGTGTCGTCGATCTTCTCGGCGCTGGTGGGCGGCGCGCCTGCGGCGGCCTATATTGAATCGACGGTCGGCACCGCCGCCGGCGCCCGTACCGGCCTGGCGGCCGTAGTGGTGGGCCTGGCCTTCCTGGGCCTGATCTTCTTCTCGCCGCTGGCCGGCCTGGTGCCCGCCTATGCAACCGCGCCGGCGCTGATGTACGTGGGCTTGCTGATGCTGGGTTCGGTATCGCGCATGCACATGGATGACAAGATCGACGCGCTGTCGGGCCTGGTGTGCGCCGTGTTCATCCTGCTGACCTGCAACATCGTGACCGGCATCATGCTGGGCTTCTGCACCCTGGTGGTGGGCCGCGTGATTTCCGGCGAATTCCGCAAGCTCAACACCGGCACCGTGGCGATTGCCGCGGCGCTGGCGATCTTCTACGGCGGCGGCTGGGCGATCTGATTCCAACTGCCCCATGAAAAAACCGGCAGGCCGCGAGGCTTGCCGGTTTTTTTCGTTGACGCGGCTGCTTAAAGCGCAGGCCGTGTGGCCGGGCGCTGGCCGCCCAGCCCGTCGAACCACGCCAGCGCCTGTCCCCACAGCGCTTGCGCGTGCGGCCGGAAGTACCCCATGTGCCCGATCGCGCCGATGCCCGACTGCTTGGGATCGACGTCGATGCCGCTCCACGGCGCATTGCGATAGCCGGCCATGAAGGCGTCGCGCGAATCGGGCGGCGCCCACAAGTCGTCGGCGGCGTTGACCGCCATGATGGGCGCGCGCACCTGCGCGAAATCGCGTGCCACCTGGCCCATTTCCGGGTCGTCGAAGAAGTAATGCGGATAGTGGCACCAGCGCTTCCACTGCGTGTACACACCGAGCGGCAAATCCTCGCCCATGCCCAGCCGTTTCCACGCCAGGAAGCCCTTCCAGCGCACCAGCAGCGGACCCGCCACGTGCCACATGAATTTCACGCGGATGCGTTCCAGCGGCGGCATCCAGCCATGCCAGCCGGCGCCGGTGCCAAACACGTACATGCCGTCCACTTTCGCGTGGTTCGGCAACAGGCCGAAGGCATGGCCGCCGAACGAGTGGCCCACCATGTACAGCGGCGCGGTGGACGGCAGGGCGGCGGCCGCATCGACCACGGCGGCCAGGTCGAGTTTGGCCCAGTCCAGGAAGCTGGCGCGGAAGCCGCGCAACTTGCCGGATTTCGATTGCGCGATGCCGCGGTAGTCAAAGGTCAGCACCGTATAGCCGCGGCTCGCGGCGAATTCGGCAAAGCGGCGGTAAAAGCCTTGCGGCACGCCGGTGGCGCCCGCCACGACCAGGCGCGCCCGTTCCGGGCCGCGCGCCGGATAGCGCACGGCGGCCAGCGGGTAGCCGTCGGCCGCGTGGATGGTCAATGCTTGTGCTGCGGTGGTGTTCATGGCTGCTGCTCCTTCGGGGTCAACAGCGACAGCAGGGTTTCCGTGGCCTGCAGCATCGGCGCCACGTCGTTGGCCACGCGCGCCTGCAGCAAACCGCCTTCATAAGCCGCCACCATCAGCGCGGCCAGGCCTTGCGCGCGCGCTGCGTCCTGGCCGGCGCGCACCAATGCCTGCGCGATACGGTGGCGGATCGCATCGAAGCCCTGGGCCAGCGCGGCGCGCAACTCGACATCGGCGGCGGTCGATTCCAGCGCCACCGCGGCCATCGGGCAGCCGATTTCAAAGCCGCTGTCGTCCAGGCCGGCCACGGCGCGCGCAATCCACGCGCGCAGCGCATCGGCGGGATGGTCGTGCGCGGCCATCAATTTATCGAGCCAGTCGCATGACCAGGCCACGGTGGCTTCCACCGCGGCCACCGCCAGCGCATTCTTCCCGCCGGGGAAATGGTGGTACAGCACGCCCTTGGGCGCCTGCGCCAGCGCCAGGATGTCGTTCAAGCCGGCGCCGTGCAGGCCGCGGGTCTGCAAGGTACGGATCATGGCGCCGACCAGGCGTTCGCGGGTGCCGGGCGGGCTGGTTTTCAGGGATACGGTCGTCATGCCAACCATTCTATAGACCAGTCGGTCTAGCCACAAGAAAAACCTGCAGGCTTTTCAAGCCAATGTCACACCCGGTGCCTGCCCCCAAAGGGTGACATGTTTGATCCAACACCGGTTTTGTCACACCCCGGTGCCTGACCCCAGGGGGTGACAAAGGGTGGTGATGCAGGGCAAGCCTTGATAAAATACGCCTTTGGGCGGTCATACGCCTGCAAGTTATGGAAAGAATAACATGAGCCTTCCTCACGCTTTCTCCGGCAGCCTGTTCATGGTGGCCGCGCCGTCCGGCGCCGGCAAGTCCACGCTGGTCAATGCACTGCTGGCGCAGGAACCCGGCATCAAACTGTCGATCTCGACCACTACCCGCCAGCCGCGTCCGGGCGAGGAACACGGCCGCGAATACTTCTTCACCACGCCGGAAGACTTCGTCGCGCGCGCGCAGGCCGGCGAATTCCTCGAGTGGGCCGAAGTGCACGGCAATTACTACGGCACTTCGCGCATCTTCGTGGAAGAGCAAATGAAGACCGGCACCGACATCCTGCTGGAAATCGACTGGCAGGGTGCGCGCCAGGTGAAGAAGCAATTCCCGCTGGCGGCCGGCATTTTCATCCTGCCGCCATCGATCCAGGCGCTGGAAGAACGGCTGCACAAACGCGGCCAGGACGAGCCGCATGTGATCACGCGGCGCCTGCTGGCGGCGGGCGGCGAAATCGCCCACGCGCCCGAGTTCGAGTATGTTATTATCAACCAAGACTTTCCCGTCGCCCTGGCCGAGTTGAATGCGATTGTCCGGGCAGCCCGCTGCAGGTTCTCGCAGCAAGCAGCACGCAACGTCTCGCTCTTCGCCCAGCTGGGCATCCACGCGGAACACGCGGAATAACCCACTGACAGGGGGATGCCCGGCCTGAAGGCCTAGCCCCCTTGTTTAAAAATCAGCACCGAATTGGAGTAAATAGATGGCCCGTATCACCATTGAAGATTGCCTGAAGAATGTACCAAACCGCTTCCAGCTGACCCTGGCCGCAACGTACCGCGCGCGCCAGCTGCTGCAAGGCCATACGCCGAAAGTCGAAGCCAAGGATAAACCTACCGTTGTTGCACTGCGCGAAATCGCGGCCGGTAAAGTCGGCCTGGAAATGCTGAAAAAGGTTCCTATGTAAGCTGGGCGCTGAGCGCCCTCACTTGCAGACGCGGTTCGAACGTTTACAACGTTACTGCATAACATGGATGCCGGGCCTGCGGCCTGGCGTCCACATATCAGTGGACCCGTATGAACCTGATACCTGACGATGTAACAGGCAAGCCCGCCAGCCGGGCCCAGCGCCCGGCCTCCACTGAGCCGGGCGTTCCCGCTTCACCACCCACCGCTGCTTCCCCTGTGCCTTCTTCGCCACTGGCTACCCCTACCCTGACCGCGGGTGTCGCGTCCGTCACCCACCTGACTGAAAAACTGTCCGAATACCTGCCGCCGGCCGACCTGAAAAAGGTCAAGGAAGCGTACCGCTTCTCCGATGAGATGCATCTCGGCCAGGTACGCAAGTCGGGTGAACCCTACATCTCCCATCCGATCGCCGTGGCGGAAATCTGCGCCGACTGGAAGCTCGATGCGCAAGCCATCATGGCCGCGCTGCTGCACGACGTGATGGAAGACCAGGACGTCAAGAAGGAGGAATTGATCGAGCGCTTCGGCGCGCCGGTCGCGCACCTGGTCGATGGCTTGTCGAAGCTGGAGAAAATCGAATTCCAGAGCCAGATCGAAGCGCAGGCGGAAAACTTCCGCAAGATGCTGCTGGCCATGGCGTCCGACGTGCGCGTGATCCTCATCAAGCTGGCCGACCGCCTGCACAACATGCGCACGCTGGACGTGATGGCGCCGGCCAAGAAGCGCCGCATCGCCGGCGAAACCATGGAAGTGTACGTGCCCATCGCGCACCGCCTGGGCTTGAACAATATCTACCGCGAACTGCAGGACTTGTCGTTCGCGCACCTGCACCCGCTGCGCTACCACGTGCTGGCCAAGGCCGTCAAAGCCGCGCGCGGCAACCGGCGCGAAGTGGTCAAGAAAATCCTCGAGGCGGTCAAGAATACGCTGGCCTCGGCCAACATCGAAGCCGAAGTCTATGGCCGCGAGAAGACCCTGTACGGCATCTATAAAAAGATGCGCAGCAAGCACCTGAGCTTTTCCCAGGTGCTGGACGTGTACGGCTTCCGCGTGGTGGTCAACACGTTCCAGGAATGCTACGTGGCGCTGGGCACGCTGCATTCGCTGTACAAGCCCATGCCGGGCAAGTTCAAGGATTACATCGCGATCCGCAAGCTCAACGGCTATCAATCGCTGCACACCACCCTGATCGGCCCGTACGGCACGCCGGTGGAATTCCAGATCCGCACGCAGGAAATGCACCGCACCGCGGAGTCCGGCGTGGCCGCGCACTGGCTGTACAAGACCGGCGACACCAGCATGACGGATTTGCAGCAGCGTACCCACGCATGGCTGCAATCGCTGCTCGACATCCAGCAGCAGACCGGCGATTCCGCGGAATTTTTGGAACACGTGAAAGTCGACCTGTTCCCCGACTCGGTCTATGTGTTCACGCCGAAATCCAAGATCATTGCGCTGCCCCGCGGCGCCACGCCGATCGATTTCGCCTATGCGATCCACACCGGTATCGGCGACCATACGGTGGGCGTGAACATCAATGGCGAATCGGTACCGCTGCGCACCGAGCTGCGCAATGGCGACATCATTGAAATCATCACCGACCCGCAATCGCGCCCAAGCCCGGGCTGGCTCAGCTTCGTACGCACCGGCAAGGCCCGCTCCGCGATCCGCCACCACCTGCGCACCATCAACCTGCCGGAATCGATCGCGCTGGGCAAGCAATTGCTGGCGCAGGCGCTGGCCGTGGCCAATATCGACCCGGCGCTGCCGGAACCGCTGGCCGAGCGCCTGCTGAACGAATCGTCGGCCAAGTCGCTCGACGAACTGTATGCCGACATCGGTATCGGCAAGCGCATGGCGGCGCTGGTGGCGCGCCACATCTTCGGCCTGATCGGCGGCGAATCGGCCGCCATGCCGGTCGACCACAACAGCGCGGCGGAACTCGACCCGGTCACGATTTGCGGCAGCGAAGGCGTGTCGGTGCAGCTGGCGCAATGCTGCCTGCCGATTCCCGGCGACGGCATCCTCGGCCAGTTGCGGCGCGACCAGGGTTTATTGGTCCATACCAACGATTGCTCGGTGGCCAAGCGCCAGCGCCAGAAAGAACCGGACCGCTGGATTCCCGTCAAGTGGGGCCACGACATCAACCGCCGCTTCGACAGCCGCATCAAGCTGCTGATTGAAAATGAGAAAGGCATCCTGGCGCGGGTGGCGGCCGAGATCGGCGAATCCGACGCCAACATCACCTTTGTCGGCATGGATGAAGACGCCGAACACGTGTTGCACCAGCTGCGCTTCACGGTGCAGGTGAAAGACCGCGTGCACCTGGCCGGCCTGCTGCGCAATGTGCGCAAGGTGGCGGGCGTGAACCGGGTGCTGCGCGAGCGCAGCTGACGGGACGGGGGCGCCGCCGCCGGCTTGGCAGGCGCTGGCTCCTGCGCTGGCCTGTAGGTTGATCCCAGCGTTGCTTTCCGCGCTGCTTGCTGCGCCGGCGCCCGCGTTGCCATGCACGCCAGCTCCGGCTCCCTCTCCGACGCCGGCATTGCCCCAGGCATGGCGCCCGTGTCCGCCGGGGCCAATGCCGGCGTTGATACGCTCATCCGCCTGCGCCTGATCCAGCGCCCTCTCCTGCCCCCTCTCCCGCCCCCGCGCCTATGCCCGCGCCTCCCCCGGCTCCCGCCCCGGCCTGCGCTCCCATTCCCGCGCCAGACCCCTCGCCTATGCCCATCCTGGCCTCGGCCCGCGCCCTGGCCACCACCCTGCGCCATCCCAGCACACCCAACCCGGCCAGCAACAGTAGCCACGCTGCCGGTTCCGGCACTGGGCTCAACAGCATCGCCACGCAATCGCTGCCATTGTTGCGGCATGCCTGCCCTACGATCTGGCCGCTGTCATTGATGTCTTCCGCGCGGCTGATGGTCCAGCCGCCGCGATTGGCCACCAGCGTATTCAAGTCATATTGCCCGCCATCGGCAATCAGGTAGGCATGATCCGTCGCGCCAGCCACCGTGTAATAGCCGACCACCGCACCCAGGTTGTTAATTGCATTTGCAACATTATGCGTGGTGAAGTTGCCCAGAGCGGTCATCTGCCCGTTTTCATACAGGAAGGATTGCGTATGCGCCTGCGGTCCATTGCCGTACTGCGACGTGCCGATCACGGCGCCGGCTTCGTTGAGGTCGCTCGCCGTGCTGTAGGCATAACCATCCGTGGGCAGGGTGCCCAGGCGAATCAGCGTGCCATGGTCGTACAGGACGGCCTGGTTGACTGCTTCCGAGTAGGCGCTGTTGCCGGCGATGGCGCCCGCATCGTTGATGGCGATGGCCTGCGACATCGGCAATATGGTGGTCTGGCCGTTTGCATACAGGAACGTGCCACTGTTGGTGCCGGCTTCCGTCACCGCCACCACAGCGCCGGCGCCATTGACGCCCTGCGCCCGCGTGAACCGGAACATGCCCCAGCCGGAAGATGGCGGAAAGGCTTCCGGCACGCCGCCCAGTTGGCCCTGGTGATAGACCATGCCGTCGGACCACATCCATTGGCCACCACCCTCTTCATAAGTCTGGCTGGCGCCAGCGATATGGCCCTGGGAACTGATGCCATGCACCACGCCCATCGGAGCCGGCAACAGGTCGAACTGGCCACTGCTCCATACAAACGTGCGGTGGCCCAGCGTGCTGTCCCAGCGGTTGCCGGCCACCAGGCCGGCGTTGTTGATGGCGATGGCGGTGCCGTGTGCGGAGTCCAGCAACGTCAGCGCATATTGCGGCGCGGCTGCCGTGGCGGTATGCATGGCGCCGCACAACAGCGCGGCGGGCCAGACGTGTCGCAGCATAAACATGGGTGCCTCCATGGATGAGTCTAGGGGTGCGCCCCGTCATGGGGCGCGGCATCATGCTAGTCCTGCAACGGACGGCGCACGGCTGGCGCTGCAATAATTTCATTGCGCTGTGGGGCGGTGGCAAATGGTGAACCGTGCGCGCCGCGGCAGGCGTATGCTGGCGCGGCGGCAGCCATGTGCCGGAGGTGCTGGCTGACGGATGGCGGCGGCCAAGCTGGCGGGCAGTTGTCCCGGCAGTGGCGCCGGCGCGTTTCACGGGCGGCCGGTGGCGCCGGCCTGGCGCAGGGGCCGTCCCGGCCGGTGGCGCAGGCTTGGTCCGACTGGCTGGCCGGCGCCGCTCTGGGCCGCGGCCCGGCCCCGCCGGTGGCGCTGCCGTTGCCGTGCGGATTGCCCGCGGCTGGCGGGCCGCCCCCGTCCGGCCGCCGGCGCGGGCGCGTCAGTCGCCCGGCGCCGGATACGTGACCTCGAGGATATCGAGTTCTTCCACGCCGGTCGGCGTGTGCAGCACGACGGTATCGCCTTCGCGCGCCTTGGTCAGCGTGCGCGCAATCGGGGAAATCCAGCTGACCTTGCCCTTCAATGGATCGAATTCATCGATGCCGACAATGGTGATGGTGTGTTCTTCGCCATCCTGCTTGGCATAGGTGACGGTGGCGCCAAAGAATACCTGGTCGCTGCCATGATGCACACTGGGATCGACCACTTCGGCCAGGTCGAGGCGCTTGGTGAGGAAACGGATGCGGCGGTCGATTTCGCGCAAGCGTTTCTTGCCATAGATATAGTCGCCGTTTTCCGAGCGGTCGCCATTGGACGCGGCCCAGTGCACGACTTTCACGACTTCCGGCCGCTCGTCATCGATCAGGTGCAGCAATTCCTGTTTGATGCGCTGGTAGCCGGCCGGCGTGATGTAGTTCTTCGACCCCTTGGGAATTGGCGGCGCGCCCTGCAGATCGTCGTCATCGTCCTCGTGGTCTGTTTCTTTGACAAAAGCCTTGTTCATAATCAAGTTTTAAGCAGGTTGCCCTTATCATTGCATCATGAAGCGATTGTACACACTCAGGCGCCGGCTGCTGGCGCCCCTGGTCTACCTGGCGGCGCTGATCCTGCTGCTGGAGGAATGGCTGTGGGACATCGGCGGCCGCTTGATGGAGGCGCTGGCGCGGCTGGTGCCGATGCCGCGGGTGCGGGCGTGGATTTGTTCGCTGGGCCCGGTTCCTGCGTTGTGCCTGTTCGTGTTGCCGGGCCTGGCGCTGTTTCCCGTCAAGATCCTGGCGCTGTTCGCCATTGCCAAGGGCCATGCCATTGCCGGCATTTCCACCATCGTGCTGGCCAAGGTGGCTGGAGCCGCGCTGGTGGCGCGCATTTACGCGCTGACACAACCGGCGCTGATGCGGCTGGCCTGGTTTGCCTGGGGCCACGCGCGCTTCATAGCCCTGCGCGACCGCTGGATCGGCCGCCTGCGCGCGACCCGTGCATGGCACCAGGTGCAGGAATTGGCGGCGCAGGCGCGGCTGTGGCGCCAGCGCGTCCTGGACAGGATGCATCCGGCCCGGCACGCGCGCAACGGTACGCGCCTGTTGCGGGTATTGCGGCGCTATATCGCCCAATGGCGGGCCAGGCGCCGGCAGCCCTGAAACCGTCCTGCACCGCACACCCGCCAGTGGCGCACCAGCCGGCCCCGACGGTACACTGGCGCCTTATGAGCGATACCTCCGACCTGCATTCCGACCCGCATCCCCACGCCGCCGCGCTGCGCCAGGCGCAGGCGCGTTTTGACGCAATCGTGCGCAATACGCCCGGCCTGGTCTACCAGTTCATCCGCTACAGCGATGGCCGCGTGGCATTCCCCTATCTGTCCGACGGTTGCCAGGCGCTGCTGGGCATGGCCCCGGCCGAGCTGCATGCGCAGCCGGAACGCTTCGAAGCACTGATCCTCGAGGAAGACCGCAAGTCGTATGTGGATGCGATGCAGGCGTCGGCCGCCACGCTGTCGGCATGGAATTGGGAAGGCCGGATCTGGGTCGCCGCGTGGCGCGACGTGAAATGGATCAACTTGCGCTGTACCCCGCACCCGCTGCCGTCCGGCGATGGGGTGCAGTGGGAAGGCATCATGACCAACATCACGGAAAGCCGGCTGGAACAGATGGAAGTGCGGCAAAGCCGCGCCCGGCTGCGGGAATTGACGGCCCACATCGAAACCGTGAAGGAACAGGAACGTACCCGGATTGCGCGCGAAATCCATGATGACCTGGGTGGCAACCTGACCGCCATCAAGATGGCGCTGGCCATGCTGGCCAAGCGCCTGCCGCCGGACCCGTCGCTGCAGGAAAAAGCCGCTTATGTCGATTCGCTGGTGGACCGCACCATCGATGCGGTGCACCGCATTTCGCTGGATTTGCGCCCGTCCATCCTCGATTGCGGCCTGGACGCGGCGCTCGAATGGCAGGTGCGCGAATTCGCCGGCCAGACCGGCATCGACTGCACGTTTTCCTGCCCTGACAAGGATGTCGACGTGGCGCCGGACCGCGCCAGCGCGCTGTTCCGCATCCTGCAGGAAGCGCTGACCAATATCGCCAAGCACGCCAGCGCGTCGCGTGTGGCGGTGCAGCTGTCGCGCACGCGCGGTTACCTGCAGTTGAAAATTGAAGACAATGGCCGCGGCATCGGCCCGGCCGACCGCAGCAAACCGCAATCATTCGGCCTGCGCGGCATGGCCGAGCGCGCCGCAGCGCTGGGCGGCACGCTGTCGCTGAGCCATGCGCCCGGCGGCGGCACGGTCGTGGCCATCAAGATACGGCGGACGCCCCAGGCTCGCTGACCGCAAGCCGGGGCGGTACAATGAGCGGATTATTGATATAGCTGTAACGAAATGACTGACAAAGCCCTCATCAAGGTCTTCATTGCCGACGACCATGCCATCGTGCGCGAAGGCTTGAAGCAAATCCTGGCCGATACGCGCGACATCGTGGTGGCCGGGGAAGCGGAAAACGGCGTGGACGCCGTCAAGCTGTTCCGCAAATCGGGCTGCCACGTGGTGTTGCTGGATATTTCGCTGCCGGACAAGAGCGGTGTCGACGTGCTCAAACAGATCAAAAAGGAAAAACCCGACCTGGCCGTGCTGATGCTGTCGATGCACCGTGAAGACCAGTATGCGATCCGCTCGCTCAAGGCCGGCGCGGCCGGTTACCTGACCAAGCAAAGCGCGCCAAAAGAGTTGGTGACGGCGATCCGGCAAGTGGCCGGTGGATTAAAATACGTCAGTCCGGCGCTGGCGCAGGAACTGGCCAACCACCTCGGTGAAGATCATGAAGCGCCCGCGCACGAAACGCTGTCCGACCGCGAATACCAGACCCTGACCATGATCGCGTCCGGCAAGACCGTGGGTGCGATTGCCAAGGAATTGTCGCTGTCCGTGAAGACCGTCAGCGAGTACCGGTCCCGTCTGCTGGCCAAGATGAAGTTGAAGAACAGTGCGGAACTGACGCATTACGCGATCAAGAACGGCTTGATCGAATAAACCGCACGGCGCGGCTTAAGTTCCCGGGTCTTGCTGTCGCTTTGCAAAGTCATCAGATGCCGTAAAGTAACACCAGTTCCACCCGCTAATCTTGAATTTGACAAACTGGACAGTGAACTATCATGGAAACAGTCTGTTAACACTGATAACAAAAAACACTGATAACGAAGGCCGTGCGTCACATGTCCAGCAAACCTACCCCACCTGCCGCAATGGAACAGAATCCGGCTGATATTGCCCGGGAAGCGTTCCGCCGCCTGGCTTTGCGCCGCATTTCGCCCACGCCGGAAGCGTACCGCGACATTTATTATGAAATTGCCGGCATTGCGCCACCGCCGCTGCAGGCGCCGACCGCCGCGCCGGAGCCGCGCCCGGACCCGGGGCCGGAATTGATGCTGTACCAGTTCGCCAACCGCCTGTCGGACCAGCCGGGCGACCTGGCCGAATTCGGCCGCCGCCTGAACCGCGCCGTCAAGGGCCGCGACTGGGATGGCTATGCGCGCACGCTGTCGCAACTGGCGGAACGGCAGCCGCCGAAAAAAGGCATCGAACTGGCCGACTTGCCCGATGGCGAACAGACCCGGCAAATGCGTGAAATGCTGGCGCGCACGCTGACGTTTGCCGTGGCGTCGCTGCTCAGCGCCAACCCGGCGCTGTCGGCGGAAGCCGAAGCGCTGGGCGCGGCCACCAAGGAAGCGCATTCCGATGCGGCACTGGCGGAAATCGGCAGCCGCCTGAAGCAATTGTGCTACCAGATCGAATTGCGCAGCGGCGACCAGGGCGAACAGCAGGAATTGCTGCTGCGCCTGTTCCGCCTGTTGCTGGAAAACGTCAGCGGCTTGCTCGATGACGATTCCTGGCTGCGCGGCCAGATCGACATGGTGCAGGAATTGATTGCCGGCCCGCTCGACACGCGCAAGCTGGAAGACGCCACGCGCAGTCTCAAGGACGTGATTTACAAGCAGAGCCAGTTGAAGCATGGCTTGTCGGACGTCAAGCTGACCGTCAAGAACATGATGATGACGTTCATCGACCGCCTGGGCCAGGTGGCGACGTCGACCGGCGACTTCCATGAAAAAATCGGCGGCTATTCCGAGAAAATCCGCAATGCGGACAAGATCAGCGAACTCAACGAGATTCTTGACGAAGTCTTGAAAGAGACCCGCGTGGTCCAGAACGAGGCGCTGAAAGCGCGCGACAACATGGTGATGGCGCGCCAGGAAGTGCAGGACGCCGAAGCCCGCATCCATGCGCTGGAAGCAAAATTGCAGCATATGAGCGAGCTGGTGCGGGAAGACCAGTTGACGGGCAGCCTGAACCGCCGTGGCCTGGACGACGTTTTCGAACGGGAAATGGCGCGCGCGGACCGGCGCGGCACGCCGCTGTGCATTGCCGTGCTGGACCTGGACGATTTCAAGCGCCTCAACGATACCTATGGGCACATTGCGGGCGACGGCGCGCTGAAGCACCTGGTGAAAATCGTCAAGGAAACCATCCGTTCAATGGACGTGGTGGCGCGCTTTGGCGGCGAGGAATTCCTGATCCTGTTGCCGGAAACCTCGATCGAGGCGGCGTCGCAGACCATGACGCGCCTGCAGCGCGAACTCACGCGCCACTTCTTCATGCACGACAACGAAAAGGTGTTGATCACGTTTTCCGCCGGCGTGGCGCTGCGCCGCCCGGGCGAAGACCAGACCGAGCTGGTCAAGCGCGCCGACAAGGCCATGTACCAGGCCAAGCAGACCGGCAAGAACCGCGTGGTGATAGCCGACTGAGCTGTCACACCATTCCCGCCAGGCCCGCCTCCGAGCGGGCCTTTTTACTTCTTGCCAATATACAGGCAACATGCCGGCGCCCGCGCCCCTCTAGTCGACATTTCGGTGCCAGGCCCTTCCTGAACAGCCTAGTCGACATTTCGGTGCCTGGCCCTTCCGCATCTAATCGACATTTCAGTGCCAGGCACCATTGATACTTGCTATAAAAGCAATTAAATGCTGGGTATCGACGGGCGGGACCGGGGCTATAGACGGTTTTGCGAAAATTTTTAGGGTGAAAAAATATTTTTTTCGCCCCTAAAGTTCCCGTTTTTTGCGCCGCTTAAGCGTGCATCAGGGCGCGGGGTTTAGGGCGGATTGAAAAAATTTAGGGAGATTTTTCCCCTTAATTTTCCTCTGGGGCAACCGTTACACAAAACAACAGCGGCTTGATCGTCTCGGAACAGCGAGACGGGCCAAAGTGAAATGAGCACGCAGCCCAACACGTAGTAAACGGAGAATCATCATGGCCCAGACCATCAACACCAACATTGCCTCCCTGAACTCGCAGCGCAACCTGAATTCGTCGCAGTCCGCGTTGTCCACTTCCCTGCAACGCCTGTCGTCCGGTCTGCGCATCAACAGCGCAAAAGACGACGCCGCAGGCCTGGCAATTTCGGAACGTTTCACTTCGCAAGTTCGCGGCAATAACCAGGCAGCCCGTAACGCCAACGATGGTATTTCCCTGGCGCAAACGGCTGAAGGTGGCCTGAGCACCGCCGGCGACCTGCTGCAGCGTATCCGCGAGCTGGCAGTTCAGTCCGCTAACGGTTCGAACTCGGCTTCCGACCGCAAATCGATCCAGAACGAGGTGTCCGCACTGTCCTCGGAACTGAACCGCGTTGCCACGTCGACCCAGTTCAACGGCCAGAACGTACTGGACGGCACCCTGACCAATACCCAGTTCCAGGTCGGCGCCAACTCGAACCAGACCATCAACATCGGCGTGCAGTCGGCCAAGGCCACCGATATCGGCAACAACACGATCAAGCCTAACGACACCGCCACGTCGCAGTCGCAAGCTACCGCCACCGCGGCCAACAACGTGACCGCCGCGGAAGAACTGACCATCAGTTCCGGCGCCGGCGTGACGTCGAAAGTGTTCGTATCGGCCGGCGACAGCGCCAAGAAAGTGGCGGAAGCCGTCAACGCCAATACCGGCACCAGCGGCGTGAGCGCGCAGGCCAAGAGCGTTGCCACGATTTCCAACATTTCCGACGGTACCGTGCAATTCGAACTGCGCGGCGCGAACTCGACGGCCAACGACGCCAACTCGAAAGCCGTGACGATTTCGGCTTCCGTGACCGGCGGCGACCTGTCGGCCCTGGCCCAGGCGATCAATGCGCAAACCGCTACCACCAACGTGACGGCTACCATCAAGATCGACCAGACCACCGGCGCGAAGGAACTGGAACTGGCGGACAACACCGGTAACGACATCAACTTCCACGAACTGGACCCAACCGCCAACACGGCATTGAGCGGCGCCAACGTGCGCGGCCATGACCATGGTGACGGCACCGCCGACACCGGCGTGACCTGGGGTACCGACGTGACCGTGGGTGGCCGTGTCGAGTTCTCGTCCGATTCCGGCTTCTCGATCACCAGCAACGGCGCCGGCACCGTGACTGGCGGCGTGACCGTGGGTTCGTCGCTGAGCTCGGTGTCCAACATCGACGTCAGCTCGGTCGATGGCGCCAACGACGCGCTGCTGACCATCGATGCGGCCCTGAACTCGGTGAACAGCAACCGTGCAGCGCTGGGTGCGATCCAGAACCGCTTCGCTTCCACGATTTCCAACCTGCAAATCACGACGGAAAACCTGTCGGCATCCCGCAGCCGTATCCAGGATACCGACTTCGCAGCGGAAACCGCGCAACTGACCCGTGGCCAGATCCTGCAACAGGCTGGCACCGCGATCCTGGCGCAAGCGAACTCGCTGCCGAACGGTGTGCTGTCCCTGCTCCGTGGTTAATCCCACATGAGATGATGGCCAGCCATCGTTGATAACAGGTTCCCCGGCTGATTTATTCAGCCGGGGATTTTTCGCAAAGGAAGCATCATGACTATCGACTCCATCAGTTCCTCTGGCGGCGCCCGCGGCGTCGACCGGACTGTGGCAGCGGCAGACACGGTGGCGTTGGCCGGTACCGGCAAGGCCCCTGCGGCTGCACCGCTGGAAACAGCGAATGCGGTCAAAGGTGCGGCGCCTGTGCCTACGCTGGACGAAGTCAACCAGGCGGTATCGGAATTGAACAAGGCATCCCAGGCCAAGGCACAAGGCCTGGAATTTTCCGTGGACAATGACAGCAAACGCACCGTCGTCAAGGTGGTCGACCAGGCCACCAAGGAAGTATTGCGCCAGATTCCGTCGCCGGAAGCGCTGGCCATTGCCAAATCGCTGGACAATTCCAAAGGCTTGCTGATCAAGCAAACCGCCTGATCCACCCCGGACGGCACGCTGCGGCGCGCCGCCCTCCCCTTCCCCATGGCAACATGGCGGCATGCCGCGCCACGCCCCGGACGCGCCGCAAGCAGTGCGTTTTCCAGTATTTTTTTGTCCCCGCCCCGGCCATTCCTGATCTGCCGCTTTTTTAAGCGTATGATGAACTGAGCCGTAATTCCCCCTCTCAAGTCCTCTTTGAACGTGCCGATAATGACTTAACCTAATGCTTTCAACAGGAGTACAACGTGGGCATTTCCTCACCGGGTATCGGTTCCAATCTGGACGTCAATGGCATCATCAGCAAGCTGATGGCCGTTGAAGCCGCGCCAGTGGCCACCCTGGACAAGAAATCGGCCAGTTACCTCGCCAAGGTCACGGCTTTCGGCACGGTATCGGGCGCGTTGAGCACGTTCCAGGGCTCCCTGTCCAGCCTGACCTCGCTGTCCGGCTTCCAATCCCTGAGCAGCAACTCCAGCGACCCCAACATCCTGACCGGCTCGGCCACCACCAAGGCGCAGCCAGGCACGTATAAGGTCGACATCACGCAAATTGCGCAAGCGCAAACCCTGGCGTCGGGCGGCTACAAGTCCACCACGTCGGCGATCGGGCTGGGCGCCAAGACCACGATCAATATCCAGCTCGGTACCGTGGCCGGCGGCAGCTTCGGCCTCACCGGCGCGGCGCTGGGCGCCGGCGTCGTCAACGGCGGCATCACGCCGGGCGCGCTGAGCCTGAACGGCACCGCGATCGCCACCGACGGCAGCACGCGCAGCGCGAAATTGCTGGCCGACGCCATCAACGCCAAGAGCGGCACCACCAACGTCACGGCCAAGGCCGACACCACGCAAACCGCGGCCACGCTGTTCGGCAGCGGCGGCGCCACCACCTTCGGCGCCATCGACACCAGCGGCGGCGGCACGTATACGCTGTCGGTGGGCGGTGTCGACCTGATCAGCCAGGCCACCGGCGTGGCGGCCGGCGGCGCCGGCGCGGTCGACGCGGCCGCCATCGACGCGGTGCTGGCCGGCAGCAACAGCGTGACGCAGGCGCTGGCCAATGCCAATATCACGGTGTCCGGCAAGGCTGCCGACGGCACCCTGCGCTTCGCCAACAGCGACGGCAACAACATCACGGTGACGGAAAGCGTGACCGGCGCGGTAACGGGCGGCATCGGCAACAGCGGCACCGCCAACAGCGGCTACAGCGCCACCACCACCAGCACGGTGTCGCTGGTGTCGACCAATGGCACGCAAATCACGGTCGGCGGCAGCAATCCCGCCGCGGCGGGCCTGACGGCCGGCGTCAGCGGCGCCTACCAGGGCGCCTCATTCACCCAGGATGGCACCCGCTCCAGCGGCAACATCGTGATCGACAGCACCAACAATACGCTGCAGGGCATCCGCGACGCCATCAACAAGGCCAACTTCGGCGTCACCGCCAGCATCGTGTCCGATGGCAGCACCGGCACGCCGTACCACCTGGTATTGTCGTCGTCCTCGACCGGCGCCAACTCGAACATGAAAATCACCGTCAGCGGCAACAACGGTGATCCGGCCGACAGCGCCGTTGAAAGCCTGCTGGCCTATGACCCGGGCGGTACGCAAAACCTGAGCCAGAAAACCGCCGCGCTCGATACGCTGGCCAACGTCAACGGCATCCCCGTGACCAGCCACAGCACCGGCATCACGGGCGCCATCGAAGGCGTCACCATCAATGCCGCCAAGGTCGGCAGCGCCAGCCTGACGGTGGCCAAGGACACGGGTTCGCTGTCGAGCAACATCAGTGGCTTCGTCAAGGCGTTCAACGAGCTCAATAACCAGATCAAGTCGGTCAGCAGCTACGACAAGGAAACCAAGAAAGGCGGCGACCTGCTGGGCGATTCCACGGTGCAGGCACTGCAGGCCTCGCTGCGCCGCCAGATGACGCAAACCATCAGCGGCCTGGAAGGCAGCAAGCTGACGTCGCTGTCGCAAATCGGCATCGCGTTCCAGAAAGACGGCACCCTGACGCTCGATAACGCCAAGCTGCAAAAAGCCATCAGCACGAATTTCAACGATATCGCCGGCCTGTTCGCGGCAGTTGGCCGCGCCAGCGATGCCGACGTGAGTTTCGTGTCGTCGCGCAACGCCACCAAGGCCGGCGATTACCGCGTCGACATTACCCGCCTGGCCACGCAGGGCACGCTGACCAGCGCCGCCGCGGTGCCGGCGTCGACCACGATTGCCGCCGACACGGTATGGACTGTCAAGCTGAACAGTTCGACATCGTCGGCCAGCATCACCACGGCGTCCGTGAAGATCCCGGCCGGCACGTACACGCCGCAGGAATTGTCCACGGTATTGCAGGCCGCTATCAATGGCGCCAGCAACTTCACGCAGGCAGGCTCCACCGTGTCGGCTTCCATCAATGACGACGGCACGCTGAAGATCAATTCCACCAAATACGGTTCCAGCTCGAACCTGACCCTGACCAGCGACACCGGCACCGCCGTGGCCGACATTTTCGGCGCCGCCGCATCGGTCGATGGCGTCGATGTGGCCGGCACCATCGGCGGCTATTCGGCTTCCGGCGACGGCCAGTTCCTGACCGGCGCGCCGGGCGCGCCGACCGAAGGCTTGAAGCTGGAAATCAAGGGCGACACCGTGGGCAGCCGCGGCACGCTGGGCTTTTCGCAGGGCTATGCCTACCAGCTCGACACGCTGGCCAAGAGTTACCTGGGCGCGACCGGCATCTTGACCGGCCGCACCAAGGGGTTGAACGATACCGTCAAGGACATCGGCAAGCAGAAGGACGCCTTCAATGCCCGCCTGGTCGAGATCGAAGCACGTTACCGCAAGCAGTACACCGCGCTGGACACCGCACTGTCCAGCATGAGCAAGACCGCTACGTTCCTGACGCAGCAATTTGCATCAATGAACAAATAACAGGAGAAATAGTATGTTCGGATCAAGGCAAACAGGCGTCAATGCCTATGCAAAAGTGGGCATCGAGACCGGCGTCCTCGCGGCCAGTCCACACAAGCTGATCGTCATGCTGTTTGACGGTGCGCTGGTTTCCATCAGCAATGCACTGGTGAATATGCGCGCCGGCAATATCGGGGAAAAAGGCAAAGCCATCTCCAAGGCCATCATGATCATCGACAGTGGCTTGCGGGCGGCGCTGGACAAGAAAGTCGGCGGTGAAATCGCCGAAGGCCTGGATGCGCTGTACGAATACATGAGCGGCCGCCTGTTGACGGCCAACCTGAAAAACGACCCGGCCATCCTGGAAGAGGTGCAGCGCCTGCTGACGGAATTGCGCGATGCATGGAACCAGATCGGCGACAACCCGGCCGTGAAGCCGCCGCAGCCGTCGATGCCGCCTTCATCCCTGGCCAACAAATACGCGAGTGCCTGAACCAATGATGACCAATCAACAAGTCTTGACGGTGTACGCTGAAATGGCTGACTTGACGGAACGGATGCTCGATGCCGCCACCCGCAGCGAATGGGAACAGCTGGTGGAGCTGGAGCAGCGCTGTGCGGCCCACGTGCGCACGCTGCAGGCGGAAGAACCGCAACAGCCGATGGTCGGCGCACAGCGCGAACGCAAGGTCGAGCTGATCCGCAAGATGCTGACCGCCGACCGCAAGATCCGCGATATCACCATGCCGTGGATGGCCCAGCTGTCCGCCATGATCAACAGTACCGGCGCCGAGCGCCGCCTCGCCAACGCCTACGGCGGCGTTTGATGCAACAGGCTGTGGCAGGCATCGCCCTCCGCCGTGCGCCGCGCCACGGACGCCGCGCAGCGCCCGGTCACGGCAACGGCGCCGCGGACAGCCTGACACTGCCGGGAAGGAAACACTGACATGCTGCCGCCGCGCCTGGACGCCACCGGCGTCAAGCCGGTCGGCGCCGTCACCCCGCCCGCCGCCGCCATTCCGGTCAGCGATGCGCGGCAAGCCATGCTGGCCCGCACGCTGGGATCCATGGTGGGGCAATCCATGCAGGGCCAGGTGTTGTCCAATTACCAGGATGGCAGTTCGCTGGTGCGCGTGGCGGGCGCCTCGGTGCGCATGATGCTGCCGCCCGGCATGCAGGTGGGCGCCGAAGTGCCCATGACCCTGCTGTCGGTCACTCCCCGCCCGACTTTCCAGATCGGAAACAACACTCCGCAAGCAGCCGTTCCCCTGTATTCCGAAGCCGGTTTGCCGCAGGGCGAGGCCGGCGATGCGGCGTTGCCGTCGCAAACGGCGCCGCTGGCGGGACGCCCGCCGGGAACCGGCACGGCAGGCGCACAGGGCATGCCTTTGCCGGCCGGGGCCGAAGCCGAGCCCCCGGCCGCTGCGCAAGCCGAAGCGCAGGCAGGCGCGGGCAAGGCGCCGCCGCCGGGCAGCAACCCGGCAACATCCGGCAATGGCGGCAGTACCGCCGCCGCGGGCCAACCTGCCACGGCGCCGCCAGCCGATGACGCGCCGGCGGCCGCTCCATCGAATACGCAAGGCAACACCAACCCGGCCGGCAACGCCGCCGCCCACACTGCCAATGCCGCCAGTGCCGCCAACGCGGCCGCCCGGCAAGCCAATGCGCAGGCGGCCGCCCGGGCGGCCCCGGGCGCGCAGGCCACCGGCACGCCGGCAGCCGCCGGACAGGCCAACGCCGCCCAGGCGGGCAATGCGGCGCCCGCCCAGCAAGCCCGTCCCCAATCACTGGGGGCCATGTTGCTGAGCAAGGCGCCGTTGACGCCGTCCGACCAGTTGCCGGACCTGGGCCGCGATACGCCCGCCCCCAGCCTGAGCCAGGGCGCGCGCACCATTGCTTCCGCGCTGGCCAACGCCTACCACGCGCCCGGCACCCCGGCCACGATTGCCGGCAAGACCCCGCTGGTGCGGGAGGGGGCGCCGGAACCGAAACAATTGGCGAAAAGTTTGCAGGATGCGCTCGGTTCCAGCGGCTTGTTTTATGAATCGCACGTGGCGGAATGGGCCGAAGGCAAGCGGCCGCTGGCGGACTTGCAGCGGGAGCCGCAAATGCAGCGCCAGGAAGCCCAACCCGGCCGCCAAAGCGCGGAATCGCTGGCGCGCGCGGCCCAGGCCGCGCCGGACTTGTCGGCGGCGCAAATGATCAACCAGCAATTGCATGCGCATGAACAGCAGCGCGTGCAATGGCAGGGCGAAGCGTGGCCGGGCCAGCCCATGCAGTGGGAAGTGCAGCGCGAGGAGCACGACAAGCGCGATGCGAAAGATGGCAGGAACAGCCAGGACGGGCGCGAACCGGACACGGTGTGGCGCAGCGGCGTGCGCTTCAGCCTGCCGGTGCTGGGCAAGGTGGCGGCGTCGGTCACGCTGGTGGGCGACCAGGTCCACATCCAGCTGCAGGCCGGCAGCGATGGCAGCGCCGACACGATGCGCGCCTGGGCCGGCGAACTGCAGCGCGCGCTCGACGCGGCGGGCTCGCCGCTGGCGTCGCTGTCGATCGGCGCGGCGGGAGGCGGCGATGGCCAGGTTGGCTGATCCATGGGGGCCGCGATGAGCAAGCCGCATGACTTGCGCCCGCTGCAAAGCGCGGTGGCGCTGGCATACCGCAACGGGGAAGCGGCGCCGAAAGTCGTGGCCAAGGGCCGCGGCCTGGTGGCTGAACAGATCATTGCCGTGGCCAATGAACACGGCGTGCACATCCACGAATCGAAGGAACTGGTGTCGTTGCTGATGGACGTCGACCTGGACCGGCAAATTCCGCCAGTCCTGTACCGCATAATTGCGGAACTGTTGGCCTGGCTTTATCATATTGAAGCAGCGCAAAAGTCAGGTTTGCCGCTCCCGCCAGCGCCGGACACCAGCTCTCCATTAACCGAAGAAGACAACAATAGATGAATCAAATACAAGCGGAATTGGAAAACTGGCACGACTTTGAAGTCGAATCGCGCAAGGAAATCATCGCGCTGCTGCGCGGCATCGGTGAGAAAAACCAGTTGATCCGCATGCTGGTGCATGGCGAAGCCGACGTGTGCGTGACGTCCATCCTCGAGGTGGACGTGGACAATAATGCCGTCATCCTCGACTGCTCGATCAATCCGGAACAGAACCAGCGCATCCTCGGCGCGCGTACGCTGTCGTATGAAACCACGCTCGACAAGATCCGCATCCTGTTTGCCAGCGAGCGCGTCGAACAGTGCCGCTACCAGGGCAACCCAGCCTTCAAGATTGCGATTCCGCCATCGCTGATCCGCTTGCAGCGGCGCGAGTATTACCGCATGAATACGCCCGTCACCAACCCGGTGCGCGCCGTGATCCCCCTGCCCGCGGAACTGGGCGGCGGCACCAGCAGCTTCCCGCTGGCCGACATCAGTTGCGGCGGCATTGCCATCCTCGATAACAAATTGCTGCTCGGTGACACCCTGGGCAAGCAATTTGACGATTGCCGCATTGAATTGCCGGAAATCGGCACCGTGGTCACAAGTTTGCAGATCCGCAACATGACGGACCTGACCCTGCTGAACAACAAATCCAACCGCCGCCTGGGCTGCATGTTCGTGGCCATGCAGCGCGGCGCCCTCAATTCCGTGCAGCGCTACATCACCAAACTCGAACGCGAACGCAACGCGCGCATTGCCGGCCTGGGTTAAACCTGCATGTTCATGATGTCGTGGTAGGCCGACACCAGCTTGTTGCGCACCTGGACCGTGGCCTGGAAGTTGATGCTGGCCTTTTGCATGGAAATCATGACATCGGACAGGCTGACCGAATCGTCGCCCATTTGAAAACGCTTGCCCAGCGCTTCGGCCTGGTTCTGGCTTTGCGCCACGGCGTCCAGTGACTTCTTCAGCGCATCGGAAAACTCGACTTTCGCCGCCGGCGCCTCGGTCTTGATGGCAGGCGGCGTCGCCTGCGGGCGGGCCGCGTGCGCTTTCAATTGCTCCATCATTGCCTGGATACGGCTGCTGTCGATGCCGAGACCGCTGGTTTTCATGTTGTCCTCATTTTTGTTGCTTGCATGGAACAACCCCAAGTTAAAATAGGGGACGGTTCCGTCAGTGCTGGCAGAATATCAGTCGAAGCGCCAGCCGCCAGCGCGGAGCAACGCGGTAAACCAGCCCTTATTTCCAGGATTAATCCCTGCCGGGCTGCAACATAATGTGCACAGCCTCCACCAATCTCACCTTGAACCGCCATGGCAGCAGCAGCCGAACAACTTGACATCGATGAAACCGCGGACCCGGTCGAACCGGAAGCCAAACCGCCGTTTTTACAAACGCAGATGGGCAAATGGGTGGTGCGCGGCGCCGGTGCGGCCGCGCTGCTGGCCCTGGTGGTTGCCCTGTGGCTGTGGAACCAGCCGCCCGCCTACGGCGTGCTGTTTTCGAACTACACCGACCGCGACGGCGGCGCCATCACGGCGGCGCTGGACCAGATGCAGGTCAAGCACAAATTTTCCGAAAACGGCCAGGCCATCCTGATCCCGACCGAACAAGTGCACGACGTGCGCTTGAAACTGGCCGCGCAAGGCTTGCCGAAAGGCGGCAATGTCGGGTTCGAGCTGATGGAAAACCAGAAGCTGGGCGTGTCGCAATTCCACGAGCAAGTCAATTACCAGCGCGCGCTCGAAGGCGAACTGGCCCGTTCGATCGAATCGCTGTCCACCGTGCAGTCGGCGCGCGTGCACCTGGCAATGCCGAAACCGTCGGTCTTCGTGCGCGAACAGCAAAAACCGACCGCGTCGGTGATCCTGACCCTGCACCCCAACCGCCAGCTCGACCCGGCGCAATCGTCGGCCATCGTGCACCTGGTGGCCTCCAGCGTGCCGGAATTGCTGCCGTCGAACGTCACCATCGTCGATGGCGCCGGCAACCTGCTGTCGAACCAGAACAAGGGCAATGAAGCGGGCTTGAACAAGAACCTGGACGCCAGCCAGCTGAAATACGTGCAGGAAGTCCAGAAACAAGTCATCAAGCAAGTCGAATCCATCGTGCTGCCCATCGTCGGCGAAGGCAATGTGCGCGCCGAAGCGGTGGCCGACGTGGATTTCGCCGCCGTGGAACAGGCGGCCGAATCGTACAAGCCGAACTCGCCGCCGGCCGCCTCGGCCATCCGCAGCCAGCAAAGCAGTGAAACCAACGGCAATGGCAACGCCAACCCGAGCGGCGTGCCTGGCGCGCTGTCGAACCAGCCGCCGGGCGCCGCCACCGCACCGCTGACCACCACGCCGCCCGGCACAGCGCCCGCCCCCGGCACGCCGGCCGGTACGGCCGCCGCCACCGGTGCGAACGCGGGGCCGAACCACAAGGAATCGACCACCAATTACGAAGTCGACAAGACCGTGCGCTATGAACAGAAAGCCATGGCCGGCTTGAAGCGCATGACCGTTGGCGTGGTCATCAATTACCGCCGCATGGTCGACACCAAGACCGGCAAGGTCACCATCAAGCCATACACCCCCGCGGAAATGGAAAACATCCGCAACCTGGTGCGCGAAGCCATGGGCTACAACCAGGAACGCGGCGATTCGCTGTCGGTGGCCAACGCGCCGTTCGACGGGGTCGACAAGCCGTTTGAACCACCGGTGGTGCTGGACTGGTGGCGCGATCCCGCCAACCTGCCGCTGGCAAAGGAATTGGCGAAATTCCTGATTACCGCGCTGATCCTGCTGTACATCCTGCTGCGCATCGTGCGTCCGATGATGCGGCCGGTCTTCAAGAAAATCGATGAAATCAACGAGCCCGAGCCGGAACCGGTGGAAGAAGTCATTGAAGAGCCGGAAGGCCCGACAGAAGAAGAGCTCATGGAGCTGGAACTGGCTAAAATGGAAGAAAGTACCGCCCGTACTTACCGCGACAACCTGGCCCTGGCCAAGAAACTCGCGATTGACGATCCCCGTATTGTTGCCAACGTGATCAAGGAATGGATAGGCGCAAATGACTGAGAATACCGGACTGCAAAAAGCCGCCATCCTGATGCTGGCCATGGGGGAAACCGAGGCGGCCGAAGTGATGAAATTCCTGGGCCCGCGCGAAGTGCTGAAGCTGGGCGCGGCCATGGCCACCATGAAAAACGTGCCGCACGAGCAAGTCATTTCCACGCTGGACGACTTCCGCGACCGCACCGCCGCGGCCTCCACGGTCGGCCTCGATTCCGACGAATATATCCGCCAGGTGCTGACCAAGGCGCTGGGCGACGACAAGGCCTCGGTGCTGCTGTCGCGTATCCTGGGCGGCAAGGACGCGTCCGGCATCGAGTCGCTGAAGTGGATGGATTCCAATTCCGTGGCGGAACTGATCCGCAACGAACACCCGCAGATCATTGCCACCATCCTGGTGCACCTGGAGCGCGACCAGGCTTGTGAAATCCTCGGCCACTTCACGGACCGCCTGCGCAATGACGTGGTGTTGCGGATTGCCACGCTGGACGGCGTGCAGCCGGCCGCGTTGCGCGAATTGAACGACGTGTTGACCAAGCTATTGTCGGGTAATGAAAACATCAAGAAGTCCACCCTGGGCGGCGTGCGCGCGGCGGCGGAAATCCTGAACTTCATGTCCGGCGAGCAGGAACAGAACGTGATGGACAACATCAAGAACTACGACAACGACATGGCGCAAAAGATCATGGACGAGATGTTCGTGTTCGACAACCTGATCGATATCGACGACCGCGGCATCCAGTTGCTGTTGCGCGAAGTCCAGTCGGAAATGCTGATCATTGCCCTGAAAGGCGCTTCGCAGGAGTTGCGCGACAAGATATTCAAGAACATGTCGGCGCGCGCCTCGGAAATGATGCGCGAAGACCTGGAGTCGAAAGGTCCGGTGCGCCTGTCCGAAGTCGAAACCCAGCAAAAGCAGATCCTGCAAATCGTGCGCCGCCTGGCCGACGAAGGGCAGATCGTGTTGGGCGGCAAGGGCGAGGATTCGTTTATCTAATTAAACTTACTGCATGGGTGCCGGGCCTTCAGGCCGGGCATCCGCACTAATTCAAGAAATCCAGGTCGGCATCCCAAATTCAGTAATGGCACATATTCCGAAAGAACAGCAGACCGCGTTCCAGCGCTGGGAAATGAAGTCGTTTGGCGACTTCCGTCCCAGCACGCTGGCGCGCATCGCGGCCGAACAGGCCGCCGCGGCGCCACCTCCCCCGCCGCCGGAACCCGTGCAGGAATACCTGGAACCGGAAGTACCCCAACTGCACTACCCGACCGAGGAAGAGCTGGCCGCCATCCGCGAGGAAGCCCGCATCGAAGGCTATGGCGCCGGCTATGCGGCCGGCCACGCGGAAGGCCATGCCGATGCGATTGCACTGGGCAAGGAAGAAACCGACCAACGCTTGCTGCCGCTGCGCGACCTGGCCGACAACTTCAGCGCGGCGCTGCAAAGCGCCGACACCATGATTGCCGCCGACGTGCTGGAACTGGCGCTGCAACTGTCGAAAGCCATGCTCAAGCAGGCATTGCAGGTGCGTCCTTCGCTGATCCTGCCCATCGTGCGCGACGCCATCGAATACTTGCCGTCGCTACAACAGCCGGCGTTGCTGATGCTCAATCCGGAAGATGCCGAGGTGGTACGCGAAGGCATTGGGGAAGAATTGGAAAAAGGCGGCTGGCGCGTGATCGACGATCCGTCGATCGAACGCGGCGGCTGCAAGGTCGATACCGCCAGCAACCAGATCGACGCCCAGGCGTCGGCGCGCTGGGCGCGCCTGACGCATGCGCTGGGCAAGAACGTGGACTGGCTCGACTAACCCGGTCCGCCGGCTTGCCGCCGGCGGCGACACGAAGCAAACATGGCGGCCGCGCCGCCCGACACCATGCCACTCGATCCCTCGCATCACACCAAACGCTGGAGCAATTTCCTCAACGATTGCGCCACCCTGGTGGACTTCGTCGAACCCATGCAAGTCTCGGGCCGCGTCACGCGCGTGGCCGGCCTGGTGATGGAAGCGGTCGGCCTGCGCCTGGCCGTGGGCGCGGCCTGCACCGTGCCGCTGCCATCGGGCGGTAAGGTCGAAGCCGAAGTCGTGGGGTTCGAAGGCGAGAAACTGTTTCTGATGCCGCAAAGCGATGTCGAAGGGATCGTGCCGGGCACCCGCGTCTTCCCGATCGAACAATCGATCCCGAAACCCGGCAGCGTGGCGCATCCGCGCCGCCGTCCCAGCGACCGCGCCCGCCATTTGCCGGTCGGTTATGAATTGCTGGGCCGCGTGCTGGACGGCGCCGGCCGCCCGCTCGACGGCCTGGGCCCGGTGCACACGGCCGACAGCGCCCCCATCAACGTGCGCCCCGCCAACCCGCTGGGCCGCGCGCCCATCGTGGAAACGCTGGACGTGGGCGTGCGCTCGATCAACGCCATGCTCACCGTGGGCAGGGGCCAGCGCATGGGCTTGTTCGCGGGTTCGGGCGTCGGCAAATCCGTGTTGCTGGGCATGATGGCGCGCTATACCGAAGCCGACATCATCGTGGTGGGCCTGATTGGCGAACGGGGCCGCGAAGTCAAGGAATTCATCGAACACATCCTTGGCGAAGAAGGCCTGGCGCGCTCGGTCGTGGTGGCGGCCCCGGCCGACACGCCGCCACTGATGCGCATGCAGGGCGCCGCGTATTCCACCGCGATTGCCGAATACTTCCGCGACCAGGGCAAGAATGTGCTGCTGATCATGGATTCGCTGACCCGCTATGCGATGGCGCAGCGGGAAATCGCATTGGCCATTGGCGAACCGCCCGCCACCAAGGGCTATCCACCGTCGGTGTTCGCGAAATTGCCGGTGCTGGTGGAACGCGCCGGCAATGGCGAAAAAGGCGGCGGCTCGATCACCGCGTTCTATACCGTGCTGACCGAAGGCGACGACCAGCAAGACCCGATCGCCGACTCGGCGCGCGCCATCCTCGACGGCCACATCGTGTTGAACCGCCGGCTGGCCGAAGCAGGCCACTATCCCGCCATCGATATCGAACAATCGATCAGCCGCGCCATGCACTCGATCACGTCGGCCGACCACCAGAACCGGGCCCGCCACCTGAAACAGCTGTATTCACGCTATGAACGCAGCCGCGACCTGATTGCGGTGGGCGCCTACAGCCCCGGCAGCGACCCGGTGCTGGACCAGGCCATCAAGCTGCATGACAAAATTGAAAAGTTCCTGCAGCAGCAAATCACGGAACGGGTCACCATGAGCGAGAGTTTAGGGCAATTATCGGTTCTATTCGACTGATTGCCTGGATGGAACTCCACCTATAATCGACCATTATGGCTTCTCCATCCCAACTTCAAACACTGATCGAACTGGCGCGCCGCGAAACCGATGACGCGGCCAAGCGCCTCGGGCAGGCGTTGAAAGCCGTGCAGGATGCCGAAGACAAATTGGCCATGCTGGTCGGCTACCGCGACGAATACAGCCGGCGCTTCGAAGCCACCCAGCAGGCCGGCATCACACCGATGGCGTACCGCAATTTCCAGTCCTTCATGGGCAAGCTGGACGATGCGATCCGCGGCCAGGAAGAAGTCGTGCGCCATACCCGGCTGCGGGGCGAGCACGAAAAAGCCGCCTGGCAGGAAGCCGAGCGCAAGCGCATGTCGTATTCCACGCTGAACGACCGCGCCATGGCGGCCGCCCTCAAGGCTGAGAACAAGCGCGACCAGAAAGCCATGGATGAACACGCGGCCCGCCAGGCCTTTCATAAAAGTTAATTGACGGCGCAATCATGCAGACTCCGCTCATCCCGACTGTCACTTCCCCCGGCGCCGCGGCGCCCGCCAGCCGCACGTCGACCGCTGGCGCGGATGGCCTGTTCTCGCAAGCCCTGACGCGCCAGATCGAACAGCGCCAGGCTTACGGCAGCCAGATGGCGCAGCCGGCGCCACAGGGCGCGCGTGCGCCAGCCATGCGCACGCCGCAGCCTCAGGCGGCCCGTCCCATGCAGGCTGCCGCACCGGCGCCGCGTGCGGCCCAGCCCCAGGCCCAGCCGGCACAACCGCCGCAGCCGGCCCAGCCGGCACCGGCAGCGGCGCCTGTGCCCGCCGCCCAGTCCGCCCAGCAACCGCAAGCCGGCCAGCCAGCCCCATCCACCGACGGCGGCAACGCCACGGACGGCGCCGCCACCCGGGATAGCGCAGCGGCTGCATCGGCCCAGGGCGCCACGCCGGCGCCGTCGGCCGGCAGCGCCGCCGATGACGCCGGCGCCGACAGCGCCACGGCCGCCGCCCTGGCCGAAGCCGCCGCGCCGGCCGACGCCATGGCCGCCATGCTGGCCATGCTGGCCGGTTACAACCAGCCGCAAACCGCCGCCGCCAGCGCCAGCCAGGCCGCCGGCGCGGCAGTCACCGCCGCATCGGACAACGCAGGCTTGCCAGCCAGCCAACTGGCCGCCGGTACAGCCGTGACGGACGCCGCCCCCCAACCCGCGACGGACAGCGCAGCCGATGCGGCCGCCTTCGACGCAGCCATTGGCGCCGCCATGCAGGCGGCCGCCGGCGCGGCGCAGGACCGGATGCAGGGCGACGCCGCCGATGCGGCCGCGCTGCCCGCCACCGTGGCGGCCTCCTTGCCGGGCGCCGCCGCGGCGCAGGCAGCCCAAGCCGCGCAAGCCGCCGATGCCGGGGCATTCGACTACAGCGCCACCGCGCAGCCGGCCACCGCCGATACCGACCTGGCGGCCGAGACCGCACTGGCGGCCAATTCCGCTACTGCGGCCAATACAGCGGCCACGTCGGCCCGCGCGCCGGCCCTGCCGGCCGATAGCGGCGCCGATGCCGGCGTGGCCGATTTCAGCGCGGCGCTGGCCGCCCGGCAGGCGCCCGGCGCGGCGCCTGCCACCGATACCGACGATACCGCCGGCATCCAGCCTGCCGTACGCCACGCTGCCGACGCGGCACCGGGCCAGGATGTGCGCAATCCGGCCTTGCGCGCGGTGGACGCCAATCCGGCCGCGGCGGCAACCGCCGCCACGCAACAGCCGGCCGGCGCCGCCAAAGCCGCGGACAACCTCGCGGTCGGCCAGGCAGCGGCGCGCACCGCCGCCAGCGTGGAACCGCAGCCGGTCATGCAGGCGCAGCTGGCCGCCACCAAGGTGGTGGAAACCGTGGCGGCCAACCAGTTGCCGGCGCGGGTCGGCACCACCGCATGGGACCAGCAGTTGGGCCAGAAAGTCGTGTGGATGGTGGCCGGCGGCGAGCAAAGCGCGGCCTTGACGTTGAATCCGCCCGACCTGGGCCCGCTGCAAGTGGTGTTGAACGTGTCGAACGACCAGGCCAACGCCAGCTTCACGGCGGCCCAGCCGGAAGTCCGGCAGGCGCTGGAAGCGGCCATGCCGAAATTGCGTGAAATGATGAGCGAAGCCGGCATCCAGCTGGGCAGCGCCACGGTATCGGCCGATACGGCGGGACAACAGCAGGCGTTCGAACAGGCGCGCGCGGCCCGCGAAGGCCATGGCGGCAATGGCGGCGGGCGCGGCGGACGTGGCCAGGGTGGCAATGGCGACAGCGGCGGGATCGGCAACGACGCCACACCGGCGCCGCGGCGCCGGGTGCTGGGCGCAGTCGATACCTTCGCCTGATGCCCATGCGTGCCATAATAACGACATTGATGCATTGATTGATTTCAGCGGGCAAGGGATATTTTGAAAGCGAACCCCAAAGCAAAGGCGGAGCCGAAAGTCGAGGCGGCCGCACCGGTCAACTCCAAGAAGAAGCTGATCATCATTGGCGGACTCGTGGCCGTGCTGGCGGCCGGCGGCGGCGGCGCGTGGTTCATGCTCAAGGGTGGCGGTGGCGACCATGACGAAGCGCCCGCCAAATCCAGCAAGCGCAAGGAAGCCAAGGCCGGACCGCCGACTTACGTGACCATCGAGCCGTTCACCGTCAACCTGCAGCCGGAAAATGGCGACCAGTATTTGCAGGTGGCGTTCACGCTGCAGGTGGGCGGCCTGGAAGACGTCGACGTCATCAAGAACAACATGGCCAAGGTGCGCAGCCGCGTGCTGTTGCTGTTGTCGAGCAAGCGCGCGTCGGAAATCAATACGCCGGAAGGCAAGAACCAGCTGGCCCAGGAAATCCTGGAACAGATCAAGGAACCGTTCGACCGCCGTGGCCCCGAACAGGAAGTCACGGAAGTGCTGTTTACATCATTCATCATCCAGTAACCACTGTTAGCAGAGAAGTCAAATAACCATGGCGGATAATTTTCTTTCCCAGGAAGAAGTTGACGCCCTTCTGAAGGGGGTCAACGGCGATCAGGACGACATCGCCGCACCTGAAGAAGTCACCGGTGTCCGGACTTATAACCTTGCCACGCAAGAACGTATCGTCCGTGGCCGGATGCCGACGCTGGAAATCATCAATGAACGCTTTGCGCGTTTGTTGCGGGTCGGCCTGTTCAATTTCCTGCGCCGCAGCGCGGAAGTGTCGGTCGGTTCGGTGCGGGTGTCGAAATACAGTGAGTTCATCCGTAATCTGGTGGTGCCGACCAACCTGAACCTGGTGCACATGAAACCGCTGCGCGGCACCGCGCTGATGGTGTTCGATCCAGGCCTGGTATTTTTGCTGGTCGATAACCTGTTTGGCGGCGACGGGCGTTTCCATACCCGCGTCGAAGGCCGCGACTTTACGCAAACCGAGCAGCGCATCATCCTGCGCATCCTCGATATCGTGTTCGAGGCGTATACCAAGTCGTGGGAACCGGTGTACCCGGTCGAGTTCGAGTACATCCGTTCTGAAATGAATACGCAGTTTGCCAACATCGCCACGCCCAATGAAGTGGTGGTGGCGTCGACGTTTACCGTGGAACTGGGATCGGTCTCGGGCCAGATCCACTTCTGCATGCCGTATTCCATGATCGAACCGATCCGCGATGCGCTGACCTCGTCGCTGCAGGGCGAGGCGCTGGAAGTCGACAAGCGCTGGATCCGCCTGATGACGC
>CBIHOX010000036.1:0-43009 GCA_966211685.1 uncultured Pseudoduganella sp. | reverse complement strand
AAAAGGGCTGGAACCTGTACGTGTGCGGCAACGGCGGCATGAAGCCGCGCCACGCGGAACTCATCGCGACCGACCTGGACAAGCCGACCCTGATCAAGTACATCGACCGCTTCCTGATGTTCTACACCCGCACCGCGGACCGCCTGCAGCGCACCAGCGTATGGCGCGACAACATGGAAGGCGGCCTGGATTACCTGAAGGACGTGGTCATCAACGACAAACTGGGCATCGCGGCCGAGCTGGAAAAAGACATGCAGCATGTGGTCGACACCTATGCGTGCGAATGGAAGATGGCGGTTGAAGATCCGGAAACCCGCAAGCGCTTCCGCACCTTCGTCAACAGCGACAAGGCCGATCCGAACGTGGTCTTCATGGAAGAGCGTGGCCAGATCCGTCCGGCCACGCTGGAAGAACGCAAAGCCCGCATCATCCCGATCAAAGTCGCTTAAAAACCATGGGTGCCGGGCCTTCAGGCCGGGCATCCACAAATTGGAGAAACATCATGCATCGTGACAACCTGAACGCCAACTGGACCACCGTGTGCGAACTCGACGACATCGTGCCGAACACCGGCGTATGCGCCTTGCTGAACGGGGAAGCCGTCGCCGTGTTCCGCCTCAATGACGGCGAACAGCGCGTGTTCGCGGTCTCGAACTACGACCCGAACTCCAACGCTTCCGTGCTGTCGCGCGGCCTGGTGGGCAACCTGGGCGAGCGCATCGTGGTGGCGTCGCCGATCTACAAGCACCATTTCGACCTGCAGACCGGCGAATGCCTGGAAGCGCCGGAACATTCGATCGCGACCTACCCGGCGCGCATTGAAAACGGCAAAGTGCTGGTAGGGGCGTAATCATGAAACCCGCGCTGGTAGTGATCGGCAACGGCATGGCTGGCATGCGCACCGTCGAAGAGCTGCACAAGCTCGCGCCGGACCTGTACGACATCACGGTGTTTGGCGCGGAGCCATACGGCAATTACAACCGCATCCTGCTGTCGCCGGTGCTGGCCGGCGAAAAGACGGTCGACGACATCATGCTCAACACGCGTGAATGGTACGACCATCACCATATCACGCTGCACGCGGGCGACCCGGTGGTGAACATCGACCGTTCGCGCCGCGTGGTGCGGGCGCAGTCGGGCAAGGAAGTGCGCTATGACCGCCTGCTGCTGGCGACTGGTTCCAAGCCGTTCATCATTCCCGTGCCGGGCCATGAATTGCCGGGCGTGATCGCGTTCCGCGACATCCAGGACGTGGAAACCATGCTGGAAGCGTCGCGCAACCACCGCCATGCGGTGGTGATCGGTGGCGGCTTGCTGGGGCTGGAAGCGGCCAATGGCCTGATGCGCCAGGGTATGGATGTGACGGTGGTGCACGTGACGGACAGCCTCATGAACCAGCAGCTCGACAAGCCCGCCGCGGCCCTGCTGCAGAAAGCGCTCGAAGCGCGTGGCCTGCGCTTCCTGCTCAATGCGCAGACCGCGGAAATCACGGGCCCGGACCGCGTGACCGGCGTGCGCTTCAAGGATGGCTCGGAAATCCCGGCCGACCTGGTGGTGATGACTGCCGGCGTGCGCCCGAACATCGCGCTGGCCAAGGAAGCCGGCCTGCATTGCGACCGCGCCATCGTGGTCGACGACACCATGCAGACCTACGATCCGCGCATCTACGCGGTGGGCGAATGCGTGCAGCACCGCAGCGCCACCTTTGGCCTGGTGGCGCCGATCTGGGACCAGGCGCGCGTCTGCGGCGCGCACCTGGCCGGCGCCGGCCACCGCCGCTACGTGCAGCAAGCCTCGCCCACCCGCCTGAAGGTCACCGGCGTCGACCTGTACTCGGTCGGCGACTTCATTGGCGGCGAAGGCAGCGAAGACCTGGTGCTGCGCGATCCGCGCAAGGGCGTCTACAAGCGGCTGGTGCTGAAGGATGGCTGCGTCGTCGGCGCCGTGCTGTATGGCGATGTCAAGGACGGTCCGTGGTACTTCGACCTGATCCAGAAAAAAACCGATATCACGCGCATGCGGCAAACGCTGTTGTTTGGTGAAGAATTAAGCGCCGCGTAACGGCATGGCGAGCCGATGGCTGTAGGGCGGATTAGCGCGCAGCGCGTAATCCGCCGCGCCTTGAAGCAAAATTTGAAATAAGTGAGAACATCGTGAACCTGTCCCCCGTCCCCCTCTCCGTACAAACCACCTGCGCCTACTGCGGCGTCGGCTGCGGCGTGAAGGCGACGCCCAAGGCTGACGGCGGCTTCGAGATCGCCGGCGACGCCGCGCACCCCGCCAACGCGGGGCGCCTGTGCGTCAAGGGTTCCGCGCTGGGCGACACCATCAGCCTGGAAGGGCGCCTGCTGTACCCGATGGTGCGCGACCGGCGCGGCTCCGATGCGCTGCGCCGCGTGTCGTGGGATGACGCGCTGGGACAGGTGGCCGATAAATGGCGCGCCATCATCGATGAACATGGGCCGGACGCGGTGGCGCTGTACGTGTCGGGCCAGTTGCTGACGGAAGATTATTACGTCG
This sequence comes from uncultured Pseudoduganella sp., assembly GCA_966211685.1. Classification (GTDB taxonomy): domain Bacteria; phylum Pseudomonadota; class Gammaproteobacteria; order Burkholderiales; family Burkholderiaceae_D; genus Rugamonas. The sequence continues at coordinate 40,489 of CBIHOX010000036.1, read as the reverse complement.
CCAACAAGCTGATGAAGGGCTACGTCGGCAGCGCCAACATCGACACCAATTCCCGCCTGTGCATGTCGTCGGCCGTGGCCGGCCACAAGCGCGCCTTTGGCGAAGACGTGGTGCCGGTCTGCTATGACGACCTGGAACTGGCCGACATGATCGTGCTGGTGGGGTCCAACGCCGCTTGGTGCCACCCGATCCTGTTCCAGCGCATCGCCAAGGCCAAGGAAAAACGCCCCGAACTGAAGCTGGTCGTCATCGACCCGCGCCGCACCGCCACCTGCGAGCTGGCCGACCTGCATTTGCCGGTCAAGCCGGGCACCGACGTCTGGCTGTTCAATGGCCTGCTCAGTTACCTCAACAAGATCGGCGCGGCCGATCCCGCCTTCATTGCGGACCACACCAATGGCTTTGAGGCGGCGCTGGCCGTCGCCGATGAACAGTGCGGTGACATCGCCGCGGTGGCGAAGGCGTGCCGTGTCAGCGTGGCAGCGCTGACGGAATTTTATGAAGCGTTCGCCGCCACGCAAAAAGTCGTCACCGGCTATTCGATGGGCGTGAACCAGTCGTCGGCAGGAACCGACAAAGCCAACGCCATCATCAATTGCCACCTGATCGGCGGGCGCATCGGCCGGCCCGGCATGGGCCCGTTTTCCATCACAGGCCAGCCCAATGCAATGGGCGGCCGCGAAGTGGGCGGCCTGGCCAACATGCTGGCCGCGCACATGGACCTGGAAAACGCGGAACACCGCAACGCCGTGCGCACGTTCTGGGATTCGCCGAGCATCGCCGACAAGGGCGGCCTGAAAGCCGTGGATTTGTTCCGCGCGATCGAGGAGGGCAAGGTCAAGGCCGTGTGGGTGATGGCCACCAACCCCGTGGTCAGCCTGCCGGACGCGGACCAGGTGCGCCGCGCGCTGGCCAAGTGCGAGCTGGTGGTGTCGTCCGACATCATCGAGCGCACCGACACCAATGCCTTTGCCGACGTGCTGTTGCCGGCGCTGGGCTGGGGCGAGAAGGACGGCACCGTCACCAATTCCGAACGCCGCGTATCGCGCCAGCGCGCGTTCCTGCCGGCGCCGGGCGAGGCGCGCGCAGACTGGCTGATCATTTCGCAATTCGCGCAGCGCATGGGCTATGCGGGCTTCGATTTCGCCAACGCCTACGAAGTGTTCGATGAACACGTGCGCCTGTCGGCATGGCGCAATGAGGAAGGCGACTTGCCGCGCAAGTTCAACATGGCGGGCCTGGCCGGGCAGGGCGCGCAAGCCTATGACGCGATGGCGCCGGTGCAGTGGCCGGTGCTGGCCGGACAAACCGAAGGCGCCGCGCGCATGTTTGCCGATGGCCGCTTTTCCACGCCGGACCGCAAGGCGCGCTTCGTGCCCACCGCACCGCGCCTGCCGGCCAACCTGCCGGAAGAGGATTTCCCGCTGGCGCTGAACACCGGCCGCGTGCGCGACCAGTGGCACACCATGACGCGCACCGGCCGTTCCGCCAAGCTGGCGGACCACATTCCGGAATCGTTCATCGACATGCACCCGCAGGATGCGCTGATTTATGGCGTGCGTGAAGGCGAACTGGCGCGCCTGACCAGCAAATGGGGCGCGATGGTGGCGCGCGTGCAGCACGGCGGCGGCATTGCCCGCGGCAGCGTGTTCGTGCCGATCCATTGGAACAACCAGACCTCGTCCGACGCGCGCGTCGGCGCGCTGGTGAACCCGGTGGTGGACCCGGTGTCGGGCGAGCCGGAATTCAAGCACACGCCGGTGCGCATCGAGCAATTCCGCGTGAACTGGCATGCGTTCGTGCTGTCGCGTACGGAACTGGACCTGGGCGCCGTGGCGCACTGGACCCGCATCCAGGGCAAGGAATTCGCCCGCTATGAAATGGCCGGCCGCAACAACATCGATGACTTTACGGCCTGGGCCCGCGCCTTGCTGGGCGTGACCGATCCGGACGCCGACTGGCTCGAATACGCGGACAAGAGCGAGCGCATGTACCGCGCCGTGCACGTGGTGAACGACCGCATCGAACAGTGTGTGTTCCTGTCGCCGCGCCTGGACTTGCCGGCGCGCGGCTGGCTGGCCGGCCTGTTCGCGGAAGAAAAATTGTCGGACCTGGACCGCGCCGGCCTGCTGATCGGCCGCCCGATGAAACAGGGCGTCGACGCCGGCCCGACCGTCTGCTCGTGCTTCGGCGTCGGCCGCAACACCATCTGCTCGGCCATCCGCGACAAGGATTTGAAGTCCGTGCCGGAAGTCACCGCGTGCGTGAAAGCCGGCGGCAACTGCGGTTCGTGCGTGCCGGAATTGAAGAAAATTTTGATTGAAACGCGGGCGCAGATCAGTGCGGAGATGCCGGCGTGAAATAGTTCTTTCGCGGCGCATAGCGCATAACTTGGTTGCACTGTTGCAACTAGTCTTTTTGTCACGTTGTTCATAGGCGAAATGTGATAAATTGACTCATCGCCAACAGAGGCCTCTCCCAAGAGACTGACGCCATGCGCCGCCCGATTGTCATTGTTCCAGCCTGTACCTGTAGCAAAGGAGACCACCCTTCGCATACCGTGCACTCGAAGTACATCGATGCCGTGGTGCAGGGCGCCGGATGCATGCCGCTGGTGGTGCCGGCGCTCGGAGGCAAGGCCGATATCGATGCGGTGCTGGCGGTGGCCGATGGGGTGATGCTGACGGGCGCCACGTCCAATGTCGATGCGGCGTTGTATGGCCAGGCCATCCACGATCCTGCCCTGCCGCTTGATCCTGCGCGCGACGCCACCACCTTGCCGTTATTGAGCGCCGCGCTGGAGCGGGGCGTTCCCTTGTTTGGCATTTGCCGCGGTTTCCAGGAAATCAATGTCGCGCTGGGCGGCACCCTGCACCAGGCGGTGCACGAGGCGCCCGGCATGATGGACCACCGCGAGCGTCCCGGCGCGCCGCTCGATGTCCAGTATGGCCCCGCGCACAGGGTGCGGCTGACCCAGGGAGGCGTCCTGGCCCGCCTGCTCGACGGCTTGCCGCAGGACGGCGGCATCATGGTCAACTCCCTGCATGGCCAGGGCATCGCCCAACTGGCGCCCGGCCTGGCGGTGGAAGCTGTCGCGGACGATGGCCTGGTGGAAGCGTTTACTGTCGCGCACGCGGCAGGATTTGCGCTGGCCGTGCAATGGCATCCGGAATGGCATGCCGTGGACGATCCCGTGTCGGTCCAGCTGTTCCACGCCTTCGGCCTTGCCTGCCATTCATACCAGGAACGCATCCCTTAGGTACGCCCGCTCTCCCGATACGCATACAGGGTGCGCGGCCCGCTGGCCAGGCCGCGTCCGATCAAGACATCAGAGAGGCAGATATGGCTATCCGCGAAAATTTTACGTACACCGACATGGATTTGTGGCTCAACGAAAACCGGGTCACGGAAATCGAATGCCTGGTGCCTGACTTGACCGGCGTGGCACGCGGCAAGATTTTGCCGCGTGTGAAATTCACGCAGGAGCGCGGCATGCGCATTCCCGAAGCCGTGCTGGGCATGACGGTGACCGGCAATTACCCGACCGATGACGTGGCCTATGACCGCGCCATTTCCAACACCGACCGCGACATGATCCTGCGCGCCGACCCCACCACCATCACCATGGTGCCGTGGGCGGTGGACCCGACCGCGCAAGTGATCCACGACTGTTATTTCGCCGACGGCGCGCTGGTGGATTTCGCGCCGCGCACGGTATTGCGGCGCGTGCTGAAACTGTATGCCGACAAGGGCTGGCAACCGGTGGTGGCGCCGGAACTCGAGTTTTACCTGACCGCGAAAAACGCCGATCCGGACTTGCCGCTGAAGGCGCCGGTCGGTCGCAGCGGCCGGGCCGAGACCAGCCGCCAGGTGTACAGCATCGACGCCGTCAATGAATTCGACCCGCTGTTCGAGGATATCTACGATTACTGCGATTTGATGGGCCTGGACGTCGATACGCTGATCCATGAAATCGGCGCCGGCCAGATGGAAATCAACTTCCTGCACGGCGAGCCATTGAGCCTGGCCGACAAGGTGTTTTTCTTCAAGCGCACCCTGCGCGAAGCGGCGCTCAAGCACGACATGTACGCCACCTTCATGGCCAAGCCGATGGCGGGCGAGCCGGGATCGGCCATGCACGTGCACCAGAGCGTCACCGACGTCAAGACCGGCAAGAATATCTTCAGCAATGACGACGGTTCGCCGTCGCAACTGTTCAAGCATTACATCGGCGGCCTGCAGCGCTACATGCCGCCGGCGCTGGCCATCGTGGCGCCGTACGTGAATTCATACCGCCGCCTGGTGCGCCACACGGCCGCGCCGATCAACATCCAGTGGGGTGTCGACAACCGCACGGTGGGCTTCCGCGTGCCGGAATCGGGCGTACAGGACCGCCGCGTGGAAAACCGCATCATCGGCGCCGACGCCAATCCCTACCTGGCGCTGGCCGTGACGCTGGCGTGCGGCTACCTGGGCATGACCGAACAGCTGGAACCGACCGCCGCCACCACCGGCAGCGCATACGAACAGCGTTATGAATTGCCGCAAAGCCTGTCCGAAGCGCTGGCGCAACTGCGGCGCGAAGACAAGTTGCGGCACGTGCTGGGCGACCGCTTCATCGACGTGTATGCCGCCATCAAGGACCTGGAATACCAGGAATTCATGACCGTCATCAGCCCATGGGAACGCGAGCATTTGCTGTTGCACGTGTGATGCCGCGTGGGCAGGGAACAGGGGCTGCCGGGACTATGACCGCAGGCCGGTCCGTATCACGGCCGCCAGCCCCTTGCCATGGCGTTCGATTTTTTCTTCCGTCACGTAGGCATAGCCGACGATCAACCCTTTGCGCAACGGCGGCGCCAGGTAATACGTCGACAGTGCGTTGACGGACAGGCCCGCGTCGCGCGCCAGCGCGTGCAGCGCGACGTCGTCCGCCCAATCGGGCAATTCCACCACCAGGTGCAGGCCCGATTCCTGGCGGCTGATGGTGGCGATTTTTGCGGTCTGCGGGCCCAGGTGGCGCACCAGCGTGCGGCGCAACAGTTCGCGCCGGGCGCCATAGATCTGGCGCAGCTTGCGCACGTGCGTGGTGAAGTGGCCCAGCGCGATGAATTCCGCGAGGGTGGCCTGCACCATCAACTGGCCGGGGCGCTGCAAGTCGTACAGCGCGCTCTTGAACGGCTCCACCAGCGCCGGCGGCGCCACCAGGTAGCCGACCTTGATGCCCGGGTACAGCACCTTGGAAAACGTGCCCATGTAGACCACCCGCTTGCCGCCGTCGAGGCCCTGCAGCGAAGCCAATGGGCGGCCGCTGTAGCGGAATTCGCTGTCGTAATCGTCTTCCAGTATCCACGCGTTGCGTTGCGCGGCCGCCTCCAGCAGGGCGCGCCGCCTGGCCAGGCTCATGACGGCGCCGGTCGGATACTGGTGCGATGGCGTCACGTACACCAGCTTTGGCGACGTGGCCAGGTCGCCGGCGTCGAGCGCCATGCCGTCTTCATCGACCGTGACCGGGTGCAGGCGCAAGTCGCGCGCTTCGAAGACGCGCCGCGCGCCCCAGTAGCACGGGTCTTCGACCCAGGCCGTGTCGCCCGCATCGGCCAGCAATTGCGCGCACAGGTCCAGCGATTGCTGGGTGCCGGACGTGATCAGCACCTGTTCCACCGAGACGCTGACGGAGCGCGACAGGCGCAGGTATTCGGTGACGGCGCGGCGCAGCGGCAGGTAGCCGCCGGACTGGCCATAATCGAGCAGGTCGGCCCCGCCTTCGCGCCAGACGCGGTTTTGCAGGCGTTGCCACAGTTTGACGGGAAACGATGAAAAATCCGGTTCGCCCGGCGTGAAAGGCTGGATTTCATAGCGCGCGCCTGCGGCAAATTCGGTCAGCAGCTGGCCGCGGCGCGACAGCGGCGTGCCGGCGCCGGGAACCGTACCTGCGGCACTGGCGGCGCCCGCGCCGCGCCCGCGCCGCCTGGCGCGCTCGCCGCGCTGCGCGCGCGCCATTGCCTGCAAGTCCGCCACGTAGGTGCCGCTGCCCGCCACGCTGGTGACAAAGCCTTCCGCCGCCAACTGCTCAAAGGCGGCAATCACGGTATTGCGCGCGATGCCCAGGTCGGCCGCCAGGTCCCGGCTCGATGGCAGTTTGCAGCCGGCCGCCAGCCGGTTCTGGTAAATCGCCGCCTTGGCCGCTTCATACAGCCGGCGCTGGCGAGGCAGGCGCGGATGGAAGTCGGTTTGCGCCAGGGTGGCGGCCAGCAATTCCGAGGCGGGCGTCATAAAGTGGTTCCATCGATTTGCAAAAAGTGGCGCTCGTCATCATACCAAAACTGGCATATGATGGAACCAATCCTGCCAATCGAACCCTTGTGTGATGCCATGCGCCCCCCCATCGTCCTTGTCGCTTCGTGCCGCCACCAGATCGGTGCGCACCCGTACTACGCCGCGCAGCACAAGTACGTCGACGCGGTGGTGCAGGGCGCGTCCTGCGCGCCGGTGATCGTGCCGGCGCTGGGCGAAGCGGCCGGCGTGGAAGCGCTGCTGCGGATGGCCGACGGCGTGATGCTGACCGGTTCCCCGTCGAACGTGCACGCCAGCCTGTACGGGCAGGAAGTGCGCGATCCGTCGCTGCCGCAAGACCGCGCGCGCGACGCCACCACCTTGCCGCTGATCCGCGCGGCGCTGGACCGGGGCTTGCCGCTGCTGGCGATCTGCCGCGGCTTCCAGGAAGTCAACGTGGCGCTGGGCGGCACCTTGCACCAGGCCGTGCATGACGTGCCGGGCCTGAACGACCACCGCGAAAGCAAGGATGCGCCGCTGGAACAGCAATACGCCCAGGCGCACCCGGTAACGCTGCAGCCGGGCGGCATGCTGGAACGCCTGCTCGATGGCTTGTACGACGGCGCGCGCCGCATCGGCGTCAATTCCCTGCATGGCCAGGGCGTGGACCGGCTGGCGCCCGGCCTGCGCGTGGAAGCCGTGGCCGATGACGGCCTGGTGGAAGCGTATTCCGTCATGGGCGCGCAATTCGCGTTGGCCGTGCAATGGCATCCGGAATGGCAAGTCACCGCCAACCCCGTCTCGATGCGCCTGTTCGCCGCCTTTGGCGACGCCTGCCGCGCGCACCGCGACCGTATCCCCTAGCGCCTCTCAAACCGCGTACTGATACCGCACCGCCGGCCATGGGGCTGGCCAGACAATATGAGAGGAACTGATGACGATACGCGAAAACTTTACCTATACCGACATGGATGCGTGGCTCAATGAAAACCGGGTCACGGAAATCGAATGCCTGGTGCCCGACTTGACCGGCGTGGCGCGCGGCAAGATCCTGCCGCGCGGGAAATTCACGCAAGACCGCGGCATGCGCATTCCCGAAGCCGTGCTGGGCATGACGGTGACCGGCAATTACCCGACCGATGACGTGGCCTATGACCGCGCCATTTCCAACACCGACCGCGACATGATCCTGCGCGCCGACCCCACCACCATCACCATGGTGCCGTGGGCGGTGGACCCGACCGCGCAAGTGATCCACGACTGTTATTTCGCCGACGGCGCGCTGGTGGATTTCGCGCCGCGCACGGTATTGCGGCGCGTGCTGAAACTGTATGCCGACAAGGGCTGGCAACCGGTGGTGGCGCCGGAACTCGAGTTTTACCTGACCGCGAAAAACGCCGATCCGGACTTGCCGCTGAAGGCGCCGGTCGGTCGCAGCGGCCGGGCCGAGACCAGCCGCCAGGTGTACAGCATCGACGCCGTCAATGAATTCGACCCGCTGTTCGAGGATATCTACGATTACTGCGATTTGATGGGCCTGGACGTCGATACGCTGATCCATGAAATCGGCGCCGGCCAGATGGAAATCAACTTCCTGCACGGCGAGCCATTGAGCCTGGCCGACAAGGTGTTTTTCTTCAAGCGCACCCTGCGCGAAGCGGCGCTCAAGCACGACATGTACGCCACCTTCATGGCCAAGCCGATGGCGGGCGAGCCGGGATCGGCCATGCACGTGCACCAGAGCGTCACCGACGTCAAGACCGGCAAGAATATCTTCAGCAATGACGACGGTTCGCCGTCGCAACTGTTCAAGCATTACATCGGCGGCCTGCAGCGCTACATGCCGCCGGCGCTGGCCATCGTGGCGCCGTACGTGAATTCATACCGCCGCCTGGTGCGCCACACGGCCGCGCCGATCAACATCCAGTGGGGTGTCGACAACCGCACGGTGGGCTTCCGCGTGCCGGAATCGGGCGTACAGGACCGCCGCGTGGAAAACCGCATCATCGGCGCCGACGCCAATCCCTACCTGGCGCTGGCCGTGACGCTGGCGTGCGGCTACCTGGGCATGACCGAACAGCTGGAACCGACCGCCGCCACCACCGGCAGCGCATACGAACAGCGTTATGAATTGCCGCAAAGCCTGTCCGAAGCGCTGGCGCAACTGCGGCGCGAAGACAAGTTGCGGCACGTGCTGGGCGACCGCTTCATCGACGTGTATGCCGCCATCAAGGACCTGGAATACCAGGAATTCATGACCGTCATCAGCCCGTGGGAGCGCGAGCACCTGCTGCTGCATGTATAAAAAGTGACCGACAGGAGGACATCATGACGACGACGCTCGATACGCATACCCTGCGTGAACTCGACCATGCGCATTACCTGCACCCGTTCACCGACCACAAGTCGCTTGGTGAAAAAGGCGTGCGCGTGATGGTGCGCGGCGAAGGCATCTACCTGTGGGATTCGGAGGGCAACAAGGTGCTGGACGGGATGTCCGGACTGTGGTGCGTGGCGATCGGCTATGGCCGCGCCAGCATGACCAAGGCCATCAGCGCACAGCTCGATACGCTGCCGTTCTATAACAGTTTCTTCAACACGACCACCGTGCCCGCCGTGCAGCTGGCGCACCGCCTGTCGCAAATCGCGCCGCCGGGTTTCCAGCACGTGTTCTTCACGGGGTCCGGTTCGGAAGCCAACGACACCAACGTGCGCATGGTGCGCCGCTACTGGGACTTGCTCGGTTACCCGGACCGCCACGTCATCATCAGCCGCCACAACGCGTACCACGGCAGCACCATGGCCGGCGCGTCGCTGGGCGGCATGAGCGGCATGCACGAGCAGGGCGGCTTGCCGATTCCCGGCATCGTGCACATCGGCCAGCCGAACTATTACGAGTCCGGCGTCGGCATGACGCGCGATGAATTCGGCATCAAGGCCGCGTCGTGGCTGGAAGAAAAAATCCTGGCGGTCGGCGCCGACAAGGTGGCGGCCTTCATCGCCGAACCGGTGCAGGGCGCCGGCGGCGTGGTGATCCCGCCCGATACGTATTGGCCGGAAATCCGCCGTATCTGCGACAAATACGGCATCCTGCTGATTGCCGATGAAGTCATCACCGGCTTCGGCCGGTTGGGGCGCTGGTTCGCGTCGGAACCGTACAAGCCGGACCTGATCACGTTTGCCAAGGCTGTCACTTCGGGCTACATCCCGCTGGGCGGCGTGCTGGTGTCGGACCGCGTGGCCGACGTGCTGGTCAAGATGGGCGGGGAATTCAACCATGGCTTCACGTATTCCGGCCACCCCGTCGCGTGCGCGGCGGCGCTGGAAAACCTGCGTATCATCGAAGCGGAAGACCTGGTCGGCAAGGTCGCGGGCGAAACCGGCGCGTACCTGAAGCAGCGCTTCACGGCGCTGGCCGACCACCCGCTGGTGGGCGTGGCGGAAACCAGCGGTTTCGTGGCGGGCTTGAACCTGGTGAAACGCAAGGCGGATAACGTCCACTACCAGGTGGCGTTCGATCCGGCGCTGGCGGTGGGCATGGTGTGCCGCGCGCACATGTTCAACAACGGCGTCATCATGCGCGCCGTGGGCGACCGCATGATCATCGCGCCGCCGCTGGTGATGACGCATGCGCAAATCGACGAGATGGTGGGTTTGATCCGCCACGCGCTGGATTTGACCCTGGCGGAAGTAAAACAGCGCGGCTGGCTGTAAGCATGTCACCCCCTGGGGTCAGACCCCAAATGTGACAAAAGCTGACATTACTGGCGTGCAATGTCCGCTTTTGTCATAAATGGGGTCTGACCCCGGGGTGTGACATTGTTGGGTGTAGAGAGGACAGGAGAGAATATGGCTGAAATGAACTGGCACGAGCGTGCCGCCGCGCTGGAGATCGATGGCCGCGCCTTGATTGATGGACAGCGCGCCTGGTCGCGCGACGGGCAGCGCTTCGACAAGATTTCCCCCATCGATGGCCGCAAGCTGGCCGAGGTGGCGCGCTGCGGCGCGGCCGATATCGACGCCGCCGTGCTTGCCGCGCGCGCCGCGTTCGACGATGGCCGCTGGGCCCAGGTCGCGCCCGCGCAGCGCAAGCACATCCTGGTGCGCTTTGCCGACCTGATGATGCAGCACCAGCAGGAACTGGCGCTGCTGGAAACGCTGGACATGGGCAAGCCGATCAAATACAGCCAGAGCGTGGACGTGGCGCTGGCCGCCAATTGCGTGCGCTGGTACGGCGAAGCCATCGACAAGATCTACGATGAAATCGCACCGACCGCCAGCCATGCGCTGGCGCTGGTGACGCGCGAACCGGTGGGCGTGGTGGGCGCCATCATCCCGTGGAATTACCCGATGCTGATGGCTGCGTGGAAAATCGGCCCGGCGCTGGCGGCCGGCAACAGCGTGGTGTTGAAGCCGTCGGAAAAAGCGCCGCTGACCTCGATGCGGCTGGCTGAACTGGCGCTCGAAGCCGGCATTCCCGCCGGCGTGTTCAACGTGGTGCCCGGCTACGGCAATGAAGCGGGCAGCGCGCTGGCGCTGCACATGGATGTCGACACCATCGGCTTCACGGGGTCCACCCGCACCGGAAAGCTGATCATGCAAATGGCGGGGCAGTCCAACCTGAAGCGCGCCTGGACCGAATTGGGCGGCAAGTCCGCCAATATCGTCTGCGCCGACTGTCCCGATCTCGATGCGGCCGTGTCGGCGGCGATCGGATCGATTTATTTCAACCAGGGGGAAAGCTGCAATGCGCCGTCGCGCCTGTTTGTCGAGGAAAGCATCCGCGACGCCTTCATGGAAAAAGCATTGAAGCTGATCCCGTCTCACATGCCGGGCGATCCGCTCGATCCCGCGACGGAAATGGGCGCGCTGGTCGACGACGTGCAAATGAACACGGTGCTCGGCTATATCGAGTCGGGCAAGGCCGAAGGCGCGCGCCTGCTGGCCGGCGGCGAACGGGTACGGCTGGACACGGGCGGCTATTACGTGGCGCCGACCCTGTTCGACCAGGTCCGCCAGGACATGCGCATCGCGCGCGAGGAAATTTTCGGCCCCGTGCTGTCGGTGCTGTCGTTCACCGACGTGCATGACGCCGTGCGCCAGGCCAACGCCACGCCGTATGGCTTGCACGCCGCGGTGTGGACGGCCAACCTGTCCAGGGCCATCCAGGTCTCGCGCGCGCTGCGGGCCGGCACGGTGCACGTGAACCAGTATGACGGCGACGACATCACGGTGCCGTTCGGCGGCTATAAACAGTCGGGCAATGGCCGCGACAAGTCACTGCACGCGTTCGACAAATACACGGAACTGAAGACGACCTGGATCCAGGTCGGTTGAGGAATGAAGCGCGGAGAGGCGGGGCCCGTGCCCCGCCGCGACGCGTCAGAAGCAGTGTTCCAGCGCCGGGAAGCTGCCATCCTTCACGGCCGTCACGTAGGCGCTCACCGCCGCGGCAATGCTGGTCTGGCCTTCCATGAAATTGCGCACGAAGCGCGCCTTGCGGCCGGGGAAGACGCCCAGCGCATCGTGCATCACCAGCACCTGGCCTGAGCAATCCGGGCCGGCGCCGATGCCGATGGTGGGAATGGCCAGCAAGTCCGTGACTTCCTTGCCCAGCCTGGTCGGAATGGCTTCCAGCACCAGCAGCGCGGCGCCGGCCGCCTGCAGCGCCAGCGCGTCGGATTTCAACAGGTCCGCGCTTTCCGTGGTCTTGCCCTGCACCTTGTAGCCGCCCAGCTGGTGCACCGATTGCGGCGTCAGGCCCAGGTGGGCGCAGACGGGAACCGAGCGCTCGGTCAGGAAGCGCACGGTGTCGGCCAGCCACGCGCCGCCTTCGATCTTCACCATGTGGGCGCCGGCCTGCATCAGCTTGACGGCATTGGCAAACGCATCTTCGCGGGTGGCGTAGGTGCCGAACGGCATGTCGGCCAGCACCAGCGCCGACTTGTTGCCGCGGGCGACGGCGCGCGTGTGGTACGCCACTTCATCGAGCGTGACGGGCAAGGTCGAATCGAGGCCATTGCACACCATGCCCAGCGAATCGCCGATCAGCAGCACTTCCACGCCGCAGCTGTCCATCAGCGATGCAAAGCTGGCGTCATAGCACGTCATCATGGTGATCTTGTCGCCGGCGGCGCGGCGCGCATTCAGCGCGGGCACGGTCACGGCTTTGCTGGCGACCGGTTTTGCCGGCGCGGGCGTCGTGCTTGCGGCCGGGGCAGGGGTGCTGGCAGCCATTTCATTTCCTTGCAAATAACCAGACATGGTGTTCCTCGAGTAAAGATCGCGGCGGACCGCCGCGGACCGCGTATTCTAACGCCGAACGGTCATTCTTTTCTGAGCCCGGCCTCGAACTTTCGTAATGGAAATTAATTGCGGAAAATAAAGTAGACAGCCCCGATCAAGCACAGCGCGGCCCAGATATAGTCAGTCTTGAAGGGTTGGCCCATGTAAATCATGGCAAACGGCACGAATACCGCCAAGGTAATGGCTTCCTGCATGATTTTCAGTTGCGCCAGCGAAAATTGCGTATAGCCGATGCGGTTGGCCGGCACCTGCAGCAGGTATTCAAACAATGCAATGCCCCAGCTGACGATGGCGGCGACGTACCACGCCTTGTTGTTCAGGCTTTTCAGATGGCCATACCAGGCCACGGTCATGAAAATGTTCGACAGGATCAGCAGGCCGGCGGTTTGCAGGAGGACAGGAATGTTCATATGATATGTATTGGACAAAGAATCGGGTTCCACGGACCGGTTATTCTATCCGCCGCCAGCCGTATCACGCCGGATCCCATGCATTCAAGTTAAAATTGCATGTCTTTTATTTAGTAGCAAATCCCCCGCCGTCATGAACACAAACAGTCTTCCTGACCCGCTGGCGACATGTGACCAGGAACCCATCCGCACGCCAGGTAGCGTCCAGCCCCATGGGTTCATGCTGGCGCTCGATGGCGCCATGCGTATCGTCCAGGCCAGCGAGAATGTGGAAGCCCTGGCTGGTATTGCGATCGAGCAATTGCTGGGCCAGCCGCTGGCGGCGCTGCTGGGCGCCCAGGCCACCGAGCTGGAAGCCGTGCTGGCCGGCCCGCTGCGCGAGCGGCCGGACATGGTGGCGGCCGTCAGCGTGCGCGGCGTGATGTGGGACGTGCTGGCCCATGCGTGGGACAGCCTGGTCTTGCTGGAATTCGAACCGTCCTGCCGCCACGGCGCGCAGGCGCGCCAGCTGTATCCGCTGGTGGGCGATTTTCTCGGCAAGGTCGGCGATGCAGACAGCGTGGCCGACCTGTGCCTGCTGGCCGCCAGGGAAATCAAGGCGCTGACCGGTTTTGGCCGCGTGATGGTGTACCGCTTCGACCGCGACGGCCATGGCCACGTGCTGGCCGAAGTGGGCGACGATGGGTACCCGTCGTACCTGGGCCAGCGCTTCCCCGCCAGCGACATTCCGCGCCAGGCGCGCGAACTGTACCTGCTGAACCGGGTACGCCTGATCCACGACGCCAACTATGCGCCGGCGCGGCTGGCGCCGCCGCTGAACCCGATCACGGGGCAAGCCAATGACTTGACGTACGCGGCGCTGCGCAGCGTGTCGCCGGTGCACCTGCAATACATGCGCAACATGGGCACACTGGCGTCGATGTCGGTGTCGCTGGTGGTCAGGGGCAAGTTGTGGGGCCTGGTGTCGGCGCACCATGCGCAGCCGCGCCAGTTGAGCTTCCACCAGCGCGCCGTGTGCGAACAGCTGGGGCAAATCCTCGCGCTGCGCATTGAAACGCGCGAAGACGCCGACGAACTGCAATTCCGGCTCGAAGTGCGGCGCATCATGGTGGACATGCTGGCGGGCCTGATGCAGGGCACCGATTTCATCGACAACATGCGCAGCGTGATGCCGGAATTGCTGCGCTTTGCGCGCGCCGGCGGCGTTGCCATCCTGGTCGATGAACAGCTCGAGTGCTACGGCGCCACGCCGTCGCACGACCAGATCCGTGCGCTGGTCGGGTGGCTGGACCAGCACATGCACGGCGACTTGTACCACAGCGCGCACCTGGGCGCCGCCTTTGGGCCTGCCGCCGCTTACGGCAACGTGGCTAGCGGCTTGCTGGCCATGCGGATCTCGCGCCTGCACAAGCATTACCTGCTGTGGTTCCGCCCGGAGCTGGTGTACACCATCGACTGGGCCGGCCAGCCGCAGGACAAGCAGGCCATCCAGGCTGCCGGGCAGCCGTTGACGCCGCGTACCAGCTTTGCCACCTGGCGTGAAACCATCCGCGGCGCCAGCCTGCCATGGCATGATGGCGAACTGGAACTGGCGCTGGAATTCCGCACGGCGCTGCTGGGCATCGCGCTCGAGCGTGCCGAGCAGATGGCGGAACTGGCCGAGGAAATGGAGCGCGCCAACAAGGAACTCGAAGCGTTTTCCTATTCCGTTTCGCACGATTTGCGCGCGCCGTTGCGGCACATCGTCGGCTACGCGGACCTGCTGCTGGAATTCGAGGAACCGGACCCCGCCAGCCGCCGCCAACGCTTTCTTTCCAATATCAAGGAATCGGCGCGGCTGGCCGGCAAGCTGGTGGACGACTTGCTGAGCTTTTCCCAGATGGGCCGCGCGTCGCTGCGGCCCACCCGCATCGACATGCGCGAACTGGTGCAGGGCTGCATCGACCACATGGCGCTCGATACCGCCGGCCGGCGCATCGACTGGGATATCGGCCCGTTGCCTCCGGTCCACGCCGATCCCGCGTTCATCCAGCTGGCGCTGACGAACCTGCTGTCGAACGCCGTGAAGTTCACGGCGCAGCGCGAACAGGCGCGCATCGCCGTCAGCGCCGAACGTACGCCCGCCGGCGTGGTGTTCCGCGTGGCCGACAATGGCATCGGCTTCAACATGGAATACGTGCACAAGCTGTTTGGCGTGTTCCAGCGGCTGCACCGGATGGAGGATTTTCCCGGCACCGGCATCGGCCTGGCCAACGTGCGCCGCATCATCGAACGCCACGGCGGCCATGTGTGGGCGGAGGCGCAGCCCGGCCACGGCGCGACTTTTTATTTTTTCATCCCTGATGAAGCAACTCCATAGAGGTAGGTATTTATGCTCAAGCCCATACTGCTGGTCGAAGACAATCCGCACGACCTGGAACTGACGCTGGTGGCGCTGGAGCGCAGCCAGCTCGCCAATGACGTCGTGGTGGTGCGCGATGGCGCCGAAGCGCTGGACTACCTGCACGCGCGCGGCGCGTACGAGGGGCGCGACGCCGGCAATCCGGCCGTGGTGCTGCTCGACCTGAAGTTGCCGAAAGTCGATGGGCTGGAAGTGCTGGCCGACGTGCGCGGCAGCGCGGCGCTCAAGAGCGTGCCGGTGGTGATGCTGACGTCGTCCAAGGAAGAACAGGATTTGGTGCGCAGCTATGCGCTGGGCGTCAATGCCTACGTGGTGAAACCGGTCGACTTCAAGGAATTCGTGCGGGCCATCGCCGACCTCGGCGTCTTCTGGGCCGTGCTGAACG
Organism: uncultured Pseudoduganella sp.; assembly: GCA_966211685.1. Classification (GTDB taxonomy): domain Bacteria; phylum Pseudomonadota; class Gammaproteobacteria; order Burkholderiales; family Burkholderiaceae_D; genus Rugamonas. The sequence continues at coordinate 24,711 of CBIHOX010000036.1, read as the reverse complement.
AACCGCCGCCGGGGTCGCAGCGCTACGTGCGCCGCGGCTGACCCGCGGCTGACTTCAGGCCGCGCGGGTATCGTGCTGCTGCACGGCGCGCCGGCCCAGCAGCTGGCGGATGCTGGCGGCCAGCTTTTCCGCGTTATACGGCTTTTGCAGCATGTTGATGTGTTGCGGCACCTTGCCGTCATGCGCCAGCACGCCCTCGGCATAGCCGGACGTGAACAGGATTTGCGCACCGGGCAATTGCCGGTGCACCAGTTCACTCAAGCCCACGCTGTCCATCCGGCCCGGCATGATCACGTCCGTCAACAGCAGGTCGATGTGCATGCCGCCGCGCAGCATGTCGGCGGCTTCATCGGCCGACGTGGCGCTGTGCACCGCGTAGCCCAGCGACGACAGCAGCTCGCAGGTGGCCTCGCATACATCGCGCTCATCGTCCACCACCAGGATGGTTTCCACGCCGCCCGCCAGCGCCGGCAGCGCTTCGGGCTCCGGACGCGCCGCGTCGCCGTCACTGCGACGCAGGTAAATGCGCGCCGTGGTGCCGACGCCGGGCGTGCTGTCGAGCGTGATTTCACCGCCGGACTGCTTGACGAAGCCGTACGCCATCGACAGGCCCAGGCCGGTGCCCTGGCCGGCCGGCTTGGTCGTGTAAAACGGCTCGAACGCGCGCCGCAACACGTCCTGTGTCATGCCGATGCCATCGTCGGCCACTTCGATCATCACGTAGTCGCCGTCGCCGATGCCGGCCAGCTGGGGCGAATGGGCCGGCAGGTTGCAGGCGCGGATCGCCAGCGTGCCGCCGTCGCCCATGGCGTCGCGCGCGTTGATGGCCAGGTTCAGCAGGACATTGTGCAACTGGTTGGAGTCGACCACGGTATTCCACAGGCCCGGCTGGGCCGACGTCACGACCCGGGCGCGCGGACCCAGCACGCGGCGCAGCATGTCGTCGATTTCACTGACCACTTGCGCGAGGTCCACCACGGTGCTTTGCAGCGGCTGGCGGCGGGCAAACGCCAGCAGGTGCGTGGCCAGCCGCGCGCCGCGCTCGACGCCGCGCAGCGCCGCATCGGCGCGCTGCATGCCGGCTTCATTGAGGCCGCCGACGAGCTTCAGCAAGTGCAGGTTGCCGCTGACGATTTGCAGTACGTTGTTGAAATCATGCGCCACGCCGCCGGTCAGGCGGCCGATGGCTTCCATTTTCTGGGCCTGCTGCAGCGCGGCCTGGCTCAGGCGCAATTCCTCTTCGCGCTGGCGCAGCGAGGCGAACGCGGCGTCGCGTTCCCGCCGCGCCAGGTACGCCGCACTGTGGTAGCGCAGGCGCGCTTCCAGTTCGCGGATGTCCGGCCATTTCACCAGGTAATCGTTGGCGCCCGCGGCAAAAACGCGGGCCTTGACGTCCGGATCTTCCTCGGACGACAGCAGGATGATGGGGATGTCCTGGGTGGCGGCGTCGGCGCGCAACAGGCCGATCACGTCGAAGCCGTCGGCGCCGGGCATGCGCAGGTCGACCAGCACCACGGTGGCGTCGCAGCCGATGCAGCGCGCCACGGCCTGGCTGCCATCCTGTGTGAACGCCAGCGACATGTCAGCCTGGCGCGCCAGGCGCTCGGCAATCAAGTCCAGCACGATGCGCTCGTCATCGATCAGCAGCACGGAGCAATGCGCTGAACGATGGGCGGAACCGCTGGGTGAAATTGCCGGGGTCATGGTGGGCGCTGTCCAGGTCAGTGAGGTGCTGATTGATTGTACCTGAGCCTGCGGCCCTGCCCGGTTGCTGTACGCTATCGTGCGCAGGTAAAACGTTGCTATTGATTAATGCGAACCGAAGGTGTCGTAGGTCGCGTCGCGCAGCGCGGCATAGGGAATGCCGGCGACTTCCGGGCTGGCTTTCAGCCACGCCACGGCCTGGTCCAGCTGTTCCTGCGTCAGCGACTTTTCAGCCAGCAACATCGCTTCGGTTTGCGTAAAGGGTTGCGGTTGCGCGCCGCCGAACATGGCTGCGTACAGGTGGTTTTCTTCCACCCAGGCAATCCATTTGCCCAGCCACGCCTCGAAACCCGCGGCATCGAGCGGCCCCTTGAACTGGATCGTGATATCGCCGCGCAACTGCTTGTAGTCGCCCAGGTGCAGCTTCTTGCGCTGGCGGTTGTTGGTATGGCGCAGGCGGCGCTGCGAAGGTTGGCGCAGGGTGGTCATACGGTCTCCTTGGTAATGGCCTGGTCTTGCACGGCCGATTCAAAACACTGCGCGGGCGCGCGGCCGGGAATCATGACGCCGCGGGCGATTTCCAGCAGCGGCACGATGACGAAAGCGCGCTCGCACATGCGCGGGTGCGGCACGGTCAGCACGGGCGACGCGATCTGTTCCTGCCCGTACAGCAGCAAGTCCAGGTCCAGCGTGCGCGGGGCGTTGCGGTAGGGGCGTTCGCGGCCATGGGCCTGCTCGATCCCGTGCAGGGTGCGCAGCAGCGCGTGGGCGTCCAGCGTGGTGGCAATGGCCGCCACGGCATTGACGTAATCGTCGCCGGACGAATCGATGGGCGCCGTGCGGTACAGGCTCGATACTGCAGTGACCGCGCAGCCGGGCGCGCGTTTCAGGCGCTCGAGCGCGTCGAGCACATTGGCGCGCGCATCGCCGAGGTTGGCGCCGATGCCGATGTAGGCCGTTACCGCGCCCGCGGGCGCGCGCTCACTCGCCATGGGAATGGGCTGGGGCCGGGGCGCCGTCGTTGCGGCTGGCGCCGCCGTTGTCACGGTTGCCGCCGTCACCACCGTTATCGCCATTGCCGCCATTGCCGCCGCCTTCGCGGTCGCGGTTGCGCGGGCCGCGGCGCGGCGCGCGCTTGCGCTTGGCGCCGCCGCCCTGGCTTTGCGTCTGCAGGCTGGCCACCAGGTTTTCGCGCGCGGTCTCGTCGCCGTCGTAGAACGCGGTCCACCATTCGCCAAGCTCGGCGTCGATTTCACCCGAGGCGCAGCGCAGCAGCAGGAAATCGTAGCCGGCGCGGAAGCGCGGGTGTTCCAGCAGCTTGTATGGATTCTTGCCGTTGCGGCGTTCGAAGCGCGGCTGCATGGACCAGATGTCGCGCATGTCGGAACCGATCTTGCGCTGCAGCGCGAGTTTTTCCGTCTGCGATTCCAGCACGTCGTCGGCGGCCTGGTGCAACGCGGGAATCGGGAATTCGCCGGCGGCCAGGTAGGCGTTCCATTTTTCCAGCACCTGGTGCCACAGCAGCGACGCGAACAGGAAGCCCGGCGACACGCCCTTGCCGGCTTTGACACGCGTATCCGTGGATTCCAGTGCAAGGGTCACGAACTTCATGCCGATCGGCTGTTCCAGCACGACGTCCAGCAGCGGCAGCAGGCCGTGGTGCAGGCCGGACGAGCGCAGCTCCTTCAGGCAGGCCAGCGCGTGGCCGCTCATCAGGAGCTTCAGCATTTCGTCGAACACGCGCGCGGCCGGCACGTTGTTGATCAGCGGGGCCATCACGGGGATCGGGGCGCGCGTCGCGGGCTCGATCGTGAACTGCAGTTTCGCCGCGAAGCGCACGACGCGCAGCATGCGCACCGGGTCTTCGCGGTAGCGCGCTTCCGGCTGGCCGATGATGCGCAGCGTTTTGGCGCGGATGTCCTCGATGCCGCCGTGGTAATCCAGCACTTCCTGCGTGGCCGGGTTGTAGTACATGGCGTTGATGGTGAAGTCGCGCCGTTCCGCGTCCTCGGCCTGGGTGCCGAAGGTATTGTCGCGCAGCACGCGGCCATGTTCATCCTTGGGCGCGTTGTCGTTGGACGGGCCGCGGAAAGTCGTCACTTCCAGCAAGTCCTGGCCAAACATCACGTGCACGATCTGGAAGCGCTTGCCGATGATGAAGGCCCGGCGGAACAGTTTTTTCACTTGTTCCGGCGTGGCGTTGGTGGCGATGTCGAAGTCCTTGGGCTTCACGCCCAGCAGCAGGTCGCGCACGGCGCCGCCGACCACGAACGCCTGGTAGCCGGCTTCCTGCAGCGTGCTGGTGACGCGGATGGCGTTGTTGGACAACAGTTTCGGGTCGATGCCATGCTGCTGCGGGCCCAGGATCACCAGGCCGCCGCCAGCTTCCTTGTTCTTGACGCCCAGGATTTTGCGGATCAGTTTCTTAATCATTGAATAAGTGCATGGTAGGCCAGCCTTGAGCGGCGGCGTGGCTGGTCAGGGTGGCGTTCGGGTTGCAGGCAACCGGATGCGTCACCACCGACATCAGTGGAATGTCGTTGTGCGAGTCGCTGTAGAAGTGCGAGCTTTCAAAGTCTTCCAGGCGCTTGCCCAGCTTTTCCAGCCAGGCCTTGGTGTGCGTGACCTTGCCGGCGCCTTGGGTCGGCGTGCCGAGCAGCTTGCCCGTGATGACGCCGTCGGCCGTGGTTTCCGGCATCGCGGCAATCAGGTGTTCCACGCCCAGCGCATCGGCGATCGGGCGCGTCACGAAATGGTTGGTGGCGGTGACGATGGCCACCAGGTCGCCCGCGTCGAGGTGCTTGTGCAGCAGGGCCAGCGCGGACGGACGGATCGCCGGCGTGATCACTTCGCGCATGAATTGCGCCTGCATCTGTTCGAGCTGGTCGCGCGGGAAGCTGGCCAGGGTGCCCAGCGAGAATTCCAGGTATTCCACCGGGTCCAGGGTGCCGGCCTGGTATTGGGCAAAGAAGGCTTCGTTGCGGCGCGCGAACGCGGCGGCGTCGACTGCGCCGATACGGCACAGGAATTGTCCCCATTCGAAATCCGAATCGATCGGCAGCAGGGTGTGGTCGAGGTCAAACAGGGCCAGTTTCTTCATTTTTGAGCTTGTTCCTGCAGCCACTCGCGCAGCAGCGGAAGGGTAATGGGGCGTTGGGTTTCGAGGGAGTAGCGGTCCAGCGCATCCAGCATTTCGGACAGTGAACTCATGTCACGCCGGTAATGGGAAAGCAAATAGGGTAACACGCCGGCCGACAGCGTCAATCCCCGCGCCGCCGCCGCCGTGGTCAAAGCGGCAATCTTTTCATCGTCCGTCAGGCTGTGCAGGCGGTAGATCAGCCCCCACCCCATGCGGGTGCGCAAGTCTTCGCGGACCGGCAGCACGGCCGGCGCGACAGCCCCGCTGCACACCATGTAGGCATGGTTGGCGCGGATTTCATTGAACAGCGCGAATGCGTCGATCTGCGCCAGCGGCGACAGTTTTTCACAGTCGTCCAGCAGGTACAGGTCGACGTCGGGCGAATAAATGAATTCGGACTCGATGGAAAACGGCGAAATGTAGCGGGCCCGGTCGGTGGCGCCCAGCGCGCGCAGCAAGTGGCTCTTGCCGGCGCCCATGTCGCCCCAGATATAGGCGAAATGCTCGCGCGAGGTGCGGTCGGCGAACTGGCGCATCAGCGCCGCCACTTCCGCGTTTTGTCCCACTTCGAAGGAATCGAGGGTGAGCACCGGCTCGGCGCCTAGATCCAGCACCAGTTGTTTCATTGCCTAGCCCCGCGCGTCGTCGTCTTCATCACTTACGCATTATAAAAGCTGGAAGACAGGTAGTGGCGGCGCAAGTGCTTGAAGGCCACCATCAGCACCGCCGATGCGGGCAGCGCCAGCAGCACGCCGACAAAGCCGAACAGTTGGCCGAAGGCCAGCAGCGCGAAGATCACGGCCAGCGGATTGAGGCCGATACGCTCGCCCACCAGGCGCGGGGTCAGGAAGAAGCCTTCGATGACCTGGCCCGCGCCATATATCACCGCCACGGCGATCAGGCCGCTCCAGTCGGAAAATTGCAGCACGGCGGCAATCAGCGCCAGCACCAGGCCCAGGCCAAAGCCGAGGTAGGGAATGAACACCAGCAGGCCGGTCAGGATGCCGACCGGCAGCGCCACGTCGAAGCCGGCGACCGCCAGCGAGACCGAGTAATACACGGCCAGCACCAGCATCACCAGCAACTGCCCGCGCAGGTATTGCGCCAGCAGCGTATCGACTTCCTCGGCCATGGCGATGGCGCGGCCGATATAGCGGCGCGGCACGCAGTCGGCAATGCGGGCAATCACCTTGTGCCAGTCCAGCAGCAGGTAAAACAGCAGCACCGGCACCAGCAGCACAATGAACAGCCAGCCCAGCACGGCGGTGCCGCCGGCGCGGCCCCAGGTCAGCAGCGAGCGCCAGATTTCGTCGCCGGACGTGGCCAGTTGCTGCGTCACCAGGTCGCGGATGCCGGCGCTGTCCATCGGCACATGGATGCCCATTTCACGCAGGCGCGGGCCCAGCGTGTCGTTGGCCTTGGCCAGGAAGGCGGGAATCTGCGCCTGCAGCAGCGGGATTTCACGCTGCAGCACCGGCGCCACGATCAGGCCCAGCGCCATGATGGTGGCCAAAAACAGCACCACCACGACCACCACGGCCAGCGCGCGCGGCACGCCGACGCGGCCCAGGCGCACCCGTTCCAGCCGGTCGACGCCGGGATTCAGCGCATAGGCAATGATGGCGGCGGCCAGGAAGGGCGTCAGGATCGGTCCGAGCGCGAGCAGCAGCAGCCAGAAAGCCACCCATACCGCCACCCAGAATACCGTCTGCTTCTGTTCTACCGAGAGGGGAAAAGGCATGGGGAACGGGATTTTTGGCTAAAAATGGGTGTAGGAACAGGCATTTTGATAGAATAGCGGTCTTGCCGCCGCTAACGTCAAAAGCGTTAGAGACGGCCACCGCCTTCTATTTTACCGCCTCCGCTGCGAAATACACCATGAGCCAAACTTCTAATGTTTCCCTGTCCTACCGTGACGCCGGCGTCGATATCGACGCGGGCGACGCCTTAGTTGAAGCGATCAAGCCGTTTGCCAAGCGCACCATGCGCGAAGGCGTGATGGCCGGCATTGGCGGCTTCGGCGCCATGTTTGAGATCAGCAAGAAATACCAGGAGCCGGTACTGGTGTCCGGCACGGACGGCGTCGGCACCAAGCTGAAGCTGGCGTTTGAACTGAACCGCCACGATACGGTCGGCATCGACCTGGTGGCCATGAGCGTCAACGACATCCTGGTGCAGGGCGCCGAACCGCTGTTCTTCCTCGACTATTTCGCCTGCGGCAAACTCGACGTGCCACAGGCAACCGCCGTGGTCAAGGGCATCGCCCAGGGGTGCGAACAGGCCGGCGCGGCGCTGATCGGCGGCGAAACCGCTGAAATGCCGAGCATGTACCCGGCCGGCGAATACGACCTGGCCGGTTTCGCGGTCGGCGTGGTGGAAAAGTCGAAAATCATCGACGGCACCAAGATCGCCCCGGGCGACGTGGTGCTGGGCCTGGCCTCGTCGGGCGCGCACTCGAACGGTTACTCGCTGGTGCGCAAGATTATCGAAGTGGCAAAACCGGACCTGGAAGCCGACTTCCACGGCCGCAAGCTGGCCGACGTGCTGATGGAGCCGACCCGCATCTATGTGAAACCGCTGCTGGCGCTGATGGCGGCCATGGAAGTCAAGGGCCTGGTGCACATCACCGGTGGCGGCCTGGTGGAAAACATCCCGCGCGTGCTGCAGGACCACCTGACCTGCGAACTCGATGGCAAATCGTGGACCCTGCCGCCGCTGTTCCAGTGGCTGCAGCAGCACGGCGGCGTGGCCGACGCGGAAATGCACCGCGTGTTCAACTGCGGCATCGGCATGACCGTCATCGTATCGGCTGAGAACGCGGACGCCGCCGAAGCCCAGCTGAAGGCCGCCGGCGAAACCGTCTACCGCATCGGCAAGATCCGTGCACGCCAGGATGGCGAGCACCAGACCATCGTGGTGTAAAGCCGGCACGGCGCACGCATGGCGTGCGCCAGCGGCGCCCTGAAGCGGACCATGCTGCGGCATCGTCCGCTTTTTTATTGCCGGGCCCCGGCGCCGCGCCGTTACCTGGCGCGCGTGAATTCCATGATCCAGTTGGTGCGCCAGGTGGCGCCCTGGTCGAACGAGAAAGCCTGTTCCCAGCGGGCATGGCGGCCGTCGCCCGGCAGCCATGTGAAGCGCACTTTCGCCGTCCGGCCCTTGTACTGCTCTTCGCCATAAAACACGCCTTCGCCGTGTTCGAACCGGCCCACGACCGGCGGCGCCAGCATGCCGGTGGCGGGATCGAGCCCGCCATCGCGGTTGGTCAGCCAGTAGATGCTCCAGCGCCCCGTAACGGGATCGAACACGCGCAGTGTCATGGCGACAAAGCCGGGACGCCATTGCTGCGGGCGGTATTCGTCATAATTGCCGATACCGCCGGGCAGCGCATGCACGCTGTTGGTGGCCGTGAAGCTTTCCCAGGGACTGTCCGGGTTGCTGTAATCGGTCAGGCGGCGGTTGTGCACGGTCCATTCGCCGTGCAGGAAGTCGAAAGCGTGGCGGGCTTCCTCGCCGGCTGCGGGGGCGGCAGGGATGGCAGGAGCGGCAAAGGCGGCGCAGGACACGCATGCCAGCAGGCCGGCGAAATGCTTCATATCGGGTCTCCGTTGTTATTGAAGCGCCATCATGGGCCGTTATCAGGACATTTTCAGCCCTATATCCCCATTTGGCCGTGAATACAGGCAAAATCGCTGACGGGCGCCGCGTCAGCCGGCGCCGCACTCAATGACAGGGGAAGGGTATGGGCAGGATGCGCATCGGCGCAGCGGCATGCATCGCACTGGGCCTGGCATGCGGCCCGGCCGGCGTTTCGGCCCAGGCGCCGGCTGACCCGCGCCCCGTGCTGGTGCTGGCGGGCGCCGTGGAAATCCACCATACCTATGGCCCGTGGCTGACCCTGATCTATACCGAAGCGCTGGGCCGCCTCGGTTACCGGCTTGATTACCGTTCGTATCCGGCGCGGCGTTCCAGCCTGGTTTCCGACAGCGGCGAAGCCGACGGCGAAATCAACCGCGTGGCCGACTACAGCCTGACGCACCCGGAACTGGTGCGGGTGCCGGTGCCGCATTTTGCGATCCGGTTTTCCGCCTACGCGGCGCGTCCGCTGGCGCTGGGCAATGGCTGGCAGGCGCTGAAGCAGACCGACTTGCGCGTCGAGTACCGCACCGGCGTCGCGCTGCCCAGCATCCATTTGCCGCAAGTGGTGCCGCCGGAGCGGCTGACGGTGGCCAACAGTGCGCTGCTGGGGATGCGCAAGCTGCAGGTGGGGCGCAGCGACGTCTTCGTCGAAGTGGAAACCGTGGCCGACGCCGTGCTGGCCGGCGACGAATTCCGCAACACGACGATCCGCAAGGTGGCGCTGATGGACAGCGCGGACGTGCACGCGCACCTGCACAAGCGCCACGCGGACCTGGCCGTGAAGCTGGGCCAGGTGCTGGCCGACATGAAAAAGGAAGGCTTGATTGAAAAATACCGGCTGCAGGCCGGTATGCCGAAACACTAGGACGGCTTGTTGAGAACCTTCGCCACCGGCGCCGGCCGCAGCCGGTACGCGTCGGGCATGCCGGAACCAAGCAGCGGGCGCAGGTACATCCGGAACGCATCGGTCACGTCGGTGCCTTCCGGCGTCAGGAATGCGTCTTCCATCGTGCGCGTCTTGCCGGCCACGGCTTCCAGCGGCAGCAGTTCATAATCGACCGAGTAAAAGCCGGTGCGCTTGATGGCGACCGAACCGTCACGGTCGCCCCACATGGCGAATTGCACGGCTTTTTCACCGACCTCGCGCGCTTCGCGCTGGTCGACGTCCGACACGCAGCCAATGAATGAGCGCTGCAGGTAGCCAAAGGTATCGCCGCGCACGCGCTTGATGCCGAGTTTGGCCTTGATTTCGTCGCACAGCAAATCGGCCAGGGCGCCGGTGCCGGACAACTGCACGTTGCCGTGCGCATCGCGCTCGACTTCCCTGGCCAGCAGGGTGGCGATCGGTTCCCCGGAAGCGTCGTGGATGCCTTCGGAGACGGCAATCACGCAGCGCCCGTGGCGCGTGTACATGGCCTTGACGTCGGCCAGGAAGCGTTCCAGGTCGAAGGTCCGCTCCGGCACGTAGATCAGGTGCGGGCCATCGTCGGGGAATTTCTTGCCCAGCGCCGACGCCGCCGTCAAAAAGCCCGCGTGGCGGCCCATCACCACGCCGACATACACCCCGGGCAGCGACGCGTTATCGAGGTTGGCGCCGGCGAACGCCTGCGCCACGAAACGCGCGGCCGACGGGAAGCCCGGCGTGTGGTCGTTGCCGACCAGGTCGTTGTCGATGGTTTTCGGGATATGGATGCAGCGCAGCGGATAGCCGGCCGCTTGCGCCTGGCGGCTGACGATGCGCACCGTGTCCGAGGAATCGTTGCCGCCGATGTAGAAGAAATGTTCGATCTCGTGGGCGCGCAACACGTCGAAGATTTTCGTGCAATACGCTTCGTCAGGCTTGTCGCGGGTCGAGCCCAGCGCGGACGAGGGCGTGGCCGCCACCAGTTCCAGGTTGTGGCTGGTTTCCTGGGTCAGGTCGACGAAATCCTCGTTGATGATGCCGCGCACCCCGTGCAGGGCGCCATACACGCGCGTCACGTGGCGGTGGCGCCGCGCTTCCAGCACCACCCCCACCAGCGACTGGTTGATGACGGCGGTGGGACCGCCTCCCTGCGCCACCAGTATTTTTCCAGACGACATGCACATCTCCTTCGACGAAGTTGGCCAGCCGTCAGGTTACTCCTGTTTGCCTCCCGCGCCGATATGCTTGTCGAGGAATTTTTCCACGCGGGTCCAGAAGTCGATCCGGTTCTTCGGCAAGGCCCAGCCATGGCCTTCTTCTTCATAGACGATCCACTCGACCTGCTTGTTGGTGGCGGTCACGGCGTCGCGGAACTTGCTGCCGTGGTAGAACGGCACGCGCATGTCGGCGCGGCCATAGGCCAGCAGCAATGGCTGCGTGATGCGCGCGGCCTGGTGCAGCGGCGACGTGGCCTTGAAGCGCTCCGCCTCCTTTTCCGGATCGCCGATCAGCGCCGGGAAGCCATATTGCCGGTACGAGTCCGACAGGTCTGAGACATAGCTCCAGTGGCCGTTGGCCAGCAGGTTCAGGTCGGTCACGCCGACCCAGTCGATGCCGCACTTGAACAATTCAGGATTGTTCACCAGGCCCATCAGGGTGGCGTAGCCGCCATAGCTGGCGCCCGCGATGCAGACCCGCTTCGGATCGGCCAGGCCCTTGTCGACCGCCCACTTGACGCCGTCGGCAATGTCGTCCTGCATCTTCAAGCCCCATTGCTTCCAGCCGGCGCGGAAATGGCGTTCGCCAAAACCGGTGCTGCCGCGGAATTCCGGTTCCAGCACCACGTAGCCGCGCGAGGCGAGGAATTGCGCTTCCGGGTTCCAGCCCCATTCGCCGCCGCGCACGTACGGGCCGCCATGCACCAGCACCACCATCGGCAAGTTCTTGCCCGGGCCGCGCGGCGTGGTGACCCAGGCCGGGATGCGCAAGCCGTCGCGCGCGGTATAGCGTACCGCGTCCTGCGGCGACATTTGCGCAGGCTGGATTTTCGGGTGAGCCGCCCCCACGATGTTCAGGGTTTTCGCGTCGCGGTCATAGATGAAGGTCACGCGCGGCTGCACGTCGGAATACGATTCCACCAGCACATACGGGGTTTCCGGGCGCTTGGGCGGCGTCACCAGGTTGATGGTGTTGGGCAGCTTGGCGTCGATTTCCGCCTGCACGGCTTTCATGCCGTCGTCGAACCACGTGGTGCCCTGGCCATCGGTGCGGTAGCGGACCCCGAGCAGCTTGGTGTTGCTGAAGATGAGCCGGCCGCTGAAGTCGTAGCCATCGAGTTCGATCAGCGGTTTTTCGCTGAGCTGCCTGGTTTCCAGGTTCAGCGTGAAGACGGCGGCCTTGTCGCGGCCCCGGTGCGCCAGCACGTAAAACACGCCGTCGGGACCGAACGCCAGCGGCGTGAAGGCGCCGCGGCCGCCGGTATAGGTGTCGAAATCGACCAGCATCTGCCATTCGCCGGTTTGCGGGTCGCGCAGATGGATGGCGCTCTTGCCCTTGTCGGACGTGACGGTGATGCGCGGTTCGCCCTTTTCATCGAGCATCCAGGACTGGGTATTGGCCGGACGCCGCACGGTCGTGTAATGGCCGGTCAAGGTGTTCAGGCGCAGCAGGTTGGCCGGTTCCCAGTCGCCGGGGCGGTTATACGCGCGGCTGGTGACGAACACATATTCGGAATTTTGCGCGCCGTCCTGATCCATCATGAAGGTGTGCCACGGCAGCAGTTGCCGCGCGCTCGGGACGCCCGTGATGAAGTTGCCGCTGCGCTGGGCCAGCTGGCGGAATTGCTGGCCGTCGCGGTTGACCGCGTACAGTCCGGGCCCGTAGCGCACGTCGCCCTGGCCGATCTGCTTGTCGGTGGTGTTGAACAGCAGCCGCTCGTCGTTGATCCAGGCAAAATTGCCGACGTCGACGTCATTGAAGTAGGCCACCGATTGCGCGGACTTGGTGGCCAGGTCGACCACTGCCAGCCGTTCGCGGCCGTTGGATGCGGCCAGCTTGGCCGCCACGTAACGGCCGCTGGGCGACAGCTTGGCGCCGCTGAATTCAGCGTTGTTGAAAAAATCCGCCAGCGATGGCGCGGCCTGGGCAGCCTGTTGTGCAGGCTGTCCGGCTGGGGCCGGCTGGCCGGACTGTGCGCCGGCTGCCAGCGGCAGTGTCATCAGGAGAGCGGCGATCGGCCGCAACAAGGTGTTTTTCATGGTCAGGCAAAGGCAGGTGCCGTGGCATGCAACAGTGAAGCAATCGAAGCATGCCGCAGCGCGTTGTAAATAAATTAATTTCTCTAGATTAACATCGCGCTGCCAATTTGACTAGCCTTCCTGACAATTTCCCCTGGCGGCGCCTCAGCTTTGCGGCGTGCGGATATATTCCACCAGCGCCAGCACATCCTTGCCCGGCGGCCGCGTCAGCAGGCTCACCACCACCATCGTCAGCAGCCCGGCCGGCACGCCGAAGATGCCGGCCGAGACCGGCGCGATCTGGAACCACTGGCCCGCCGCGCTGCCGCCCAGGATGGGATTGGTGTGCAGCATGTAATACACGCACACCAGGAAGCCGGCCGCCATGCCGGCCACGGCGCCCTGGCGCGTGGCGCGCCGCCAGAACACGCCCAGCACCAGCGCCGGGAACAGCGTGGAGCCGGCCAGCGAAAACGCGGCCGACACCAGCGACAGGATATCGGCCGGCTTGGTGGACGCGGCATAGGCGGCAATGAACGCCACCGCCAGCAGCAGCAGCTTGGAAATCGTCACGCGTTTCTGGGTGGAGGCGTGCGGATCGACGGTCTGGTAATAAATGTCGTGCGACAGCGCATTGGAAATCGCCAGCAGCAGGCCGTCCGCCGTGGACAGCGCCGCGGCCAGGCCGCCGGCCGCCACCAGGCCCGAAATCACGTAGGGCAGGCCGGCGATTTCCGGCGTGGCCAGCACCAGCACGTCGCCATCGATGGCGATTTCCGCCAGCTGCACGATGCCGTCACGGTTGACGTCGGCAATGCTGATCAGCGGATGCACGCGGTCCACGTTGGCCCAGTACGACACCCAGGTCGGCAATTGCGAGAATTTGCTGCCCACCATCGCGGTATAGACGTCGTATTTCACCATCACGGCCAGCGCCGGGATGGTCAGGTAGATCAGCAGGATGAAGAACAGGGTCCAGAACACCGAGACCCGGGTGTCGTGCACGGACGGCGTGGTGTAGGCCCGCATCAGGATATGCGGCAGCGCGGCCGTGCCCACCATCAGGCAAAACACCAGCGCCAGGAAGTTGTTGCGCTTGACGTCGGACGCCTGCCGCGTGGGCGCGGCGAACGGTTCGGCGTGCGGCGCCGGCGGGATGGCGCGCTGTTCATAGTAGCGGCGCGCCGCATCCCACGCTTCGTGCGCCTCGTCCGCGGTTTTCGGGTAGGCCAGCAGGGCTTTTTCCGCCAGCCGGATTTCCAGCAGGGTGCCGTTGCGCTGCTTGACCGCGTCGAGCTGGCGCTGCGCCGCGAAGCGGCCCGCGTCCCAGGTGCCGGGCAAGCCTTCGACCCTGGCGGCGTAATCGGCGGCGCGCTGCTGGAAAATGCCGCGCACTTCCGCTTCCTTCGGATCGTGTTGCAGGCTGTGCTCGCGCGCCGTCAGTTGCGGCAGCAGTTTGCCGTACGCCACTTGCGGCACCGGGTTGCCGCCATGCTTGGCCGACAGCCACATGGCCGGCATCAGGAACGCCACCAGGATGATGATGTATTGCGCCACCTGGGTCCACGTGATGGCGCGCATGCCGCCCAGGAAGGAACAGACCAGGATACTGGCCAGGCCGAGGAAGATGCCGACTGAGAAATCCACGCCGGTAAAGCGCGACGCGATCAGCCCGACCGCATAGATTTGCGCCACCACGTAGGTGAACGAGACGATGATGGTGGCCGCCACCGCCATCATGCGCACGATGCGGCCATGGTGCGGCCCGCCGTAGCGGGCGGCCAGGAAATCGGGAATCGTGTACTGGCTGAACTTGCGCAGGTAGGGCGCGATCAGCAGCGCCACCAGGCAATAGCCGCCGGTCCAGCCCATGATGTAGGCCAGGCCGTCGAAGCCGTGCAGGTACAGGGTGCCGGTCAGGCTGATGAAGCTGGCGGCGGAAATCCAGTCGGCCGCCGTGGCCATCCCGTTGAACAGGGCCGGCACGCGCCGCCCCGCCACGTAGTATTCGGCCACGTTCGAAGTGCGGCTGATCAACCCGATGAAGGCGTACAGCGTGATGGTGGCCAGCATGAACAGGTAGCCGATCCAGACGCGCGGCATGCCTTCCTTTTCCAGCATGGCCAGCGCCGCCAGGAAGCAGCCGAAGCTGCCGGTAAACAACAGGTAATAGCGCGCCAGGCGCTGGAAGAAGGTACGCTTCATCGTGATTGTTCGCGGTAGCGCTGGTCCAGGATCCGCATGCGCCAGGCATAGCCGCCGATAATGGCCAGGAACACCAGCAGCGCGCCCTGCGCCGCCAGGTAAAACGACAGGGGCCAGCCGAACAGCGTCATGCCGTTCATTTCACGCGCGAAGAACACGGCGCTGAACACGATGGCGGCCCACAGCAGCAGCAGCGCGGCCGTGAGGAGGCGGGTCTGGCGCCAGTGTTCCGTGAGCGGCGCGTGCCGGCGTTCTTGATCATTCATGGTCGTTTGGTTCCGGCAAGGCCGGCGGTGCATAGAGGGGGAAGGTGAGACGGAACAGGCAGCCCGGCATTTTCGGCGCCAGGCTGCGCGGGTTGGACGCCAGTTCCACGGTGGCGTCGTGCTGCTGCGCGATTTCGCGCACGATGGCCAGCCCCAGGCCGCTGCCTTCGGCGGTGCTGCCGAGGATGCGGTAAAAGCGTTCGAACACGTTGCCGCGTTCGGCTTCCGGAATGCCGGGCCCGGTGTCCTCGACTTCCACCACGGCCATGCCCTCGGCCGGCCGCACCCGCACCGTGACAGCGCCGCCCTGCGGCGTGTAGCGCAACGCGTTGTCGATCAGGTTCGACAGCATTTCGCGCAGCATGGTGGGATTGCCGGCAATGGACACGCCATCATCCGGGCCTTCATAACCGAGGTCGATGCGGTGGTTGAAGGAGGCGGGCACCCAGTCGCGCACGGCGCTGCGGGCCAGTTCGGCCAGGTCCAGCGGCAACAGCGCGGCGCCGGCCTGCGGCTGGTTTTCCGCGCGCGCCAGCGCCAGCAACTGGTTCACCAGGCGGGTGGCCGCTTCCGAACTTTTCGCCAATTGTTCCAGCGAGCGGTGGATTTCACCCTGGTCGGTCTGGCGCAGCGCCAGTTCCGACTGCATGCGCATGCCGGCCAGCGGGGTCTTCATCTGGTGCGCGGCGTCGGCAATGAAGCGTTTTTGCATGTCGATCGACAGCGACAGGCGCTCCAGCATGTCGTTCAGCGAGCGCACCAGTGGCGTGATTTCTTCCGGCACCTGGCGCGCATCGATCGGGCTCAGGTCGTCGGGATTGCGGGCGCGGATGCGTTCCTGCAATTGCGCCAGCGGCGACAGGCCGCGCGACAGGGCGAACCACACCAGCGCCAGCACGATCGGCAGCACGATGAATTGCGGCAGGATCACGCCCTTGATGATTTCATTGGCCAGCTTGGCGCGCTTTTCCAGCGTTTCCGCCACCTGCACCAGCGCCAGCCGGGTTTCCTCCGCGCCGCGGTCTTCCAGCACCACGAACGAATACGCCACGCGCACCGGCGTGCCGTGCATGTTGCTGTTCCTGAAATGCACGGCGCCGGGCCGGTCGCGGTCATCCTCGGGCGGCTGCGGCAATTCGCGGTCGCCATCCTGCACTTCGCCGCTGGGCGCGACGATCTGGTAATACACGGTGTCGACGTCGTCGGCCCGCAGCAGGTCGCGCACCGAGCCGCCGGTGCGCGGCACGATGCGGCCATCGACTTCGCGGATCTGCTGGGCCAGCACGGTGACGCTGTCTTCCAGCGCATGGTCGAACGGCTGGTTGGCGATGGACTTGGCCACCAGGTACGTGATGGCGATGCTCATGGGCCACAGCAGCAGCAGCGGCGCCAGCATCCAGTCGAGGATTTCGCCGAACAGCGAATGCTGGATTTCCTCGCTGCCGTCATGGCGGTCCGCCTGCCAGGCGGAAGGTTCGTCGTCAGGAGCGGGAACGCTGCTCACCGTGGGCTTTATTTGGACTCGGGGCGCGGGGCGTCGCTGTATTTTTCCAGGCAATAGCCCAGTCCCCGCACGGTGGCGATGCGCACGCCGCCCACTTCGATTTTCTTGCGCAAGCGGTGCACATACACTTCAATGGCGTTGTTCGACACTTCCTCGCCCCATTCGCACAGGTGGTCGACCAGTTGTTCCTTCGACACCAGGCGCCCGGTACGGGCCAGCAGGATTTCCAGCAAGCCCAGTTCGCGCGCCGACAGATCCAGCATCTGGTCATTGATGTAGGCGCTGCGCCCGACCTGGTCGTAGGTCAGCGGGCCATGCTTGATGATGGTCGAGCCGCCGCCCTGGCCGCGCCGCGTCAGCGCCCGCACGCGCGCTTCCAGTTCCGAGAGCGCGAACGGTTTTGCCATATAATCGTCGGCCCCGAGATCGAGCCCGTTGACGCGCTGTTCGATGGAATCGGCCGCCGTCAGGATCAGCACCGGCAACAGCGAGCCGCGCGAGCGCAGCCGCCGCAGCACTTCCAGGCCCGGCATCTTGGGCAAGCCCAGGTCCAGGATCAGCAGGTCGAATTCCTGGGTGGACAGGGCGGTATCGGCTTCCTGGCCATTCTTGACACAATCGATCGCATAGCCGGACTGGCGCAGCGAGCGGGTGAGGCCGTCGGCCAGGACGCTGTCGTCCTCGGCAAGTAGAATACGCATGGTGGGTTCGGATCAGCTGCAAGAGTTGTATTTTGTAAGAGTTTGCTTAACATTGCCAGTTTTTGCGCTGTTTCATCCTGTTTCAAATTTTTTTGCGCGTATGGGACGGCCGGGAAAAACAGCGCTTGCAAAAACCACTGGATTTTTATACAGTACTACCTGTACCCAATCACCATACGCTGAGAGATCATCATGGACGACAAGAAAGCCGCAGTACCCGCATCGGAAAAAGCCAAGGCGCTGGCCGCCGCGTTGGCGCAGATCGAAAAGCAATTCGGCAAGGGCTCCGTGATGCGCATGGATTCCAGCGCGCCGATCGAAGAAGTGCAGACCGTGTCCACCGGTTCGCTGGGCCTGGACATCGCACTGGGCGTCGGCGGCTTGCCGCGCGGCCGTGTGGTGGAAATCTACGGTCCGGAATCGTCCGGTAAAACCACGCTGACCCTGCAAACCATTGCGGAAATGCAAAAACTGGGCGGTACTTGCGCCTTCATCGACGCCGAGCACGCGCTGGACGTGGTGTACGCACAAAAGCTGGGCGTGAACTTGAGCGAATTGCTGATTTCGCAACCGGACACGGGCGAACAGGCACTGGAAATCTGCGACGCGCTGGTGCGTTCCGGCAGTGTGGACATGGTGGTGGTCGACTCGGTCGCCGCCCTGACCCCGCGCGCTGAAATCGAAGGCGACATGGGCGATTCGCTGCCCGGCCTGCAAGCCCGCCTGATGTCGCAAGCGCTGCGCAAGCTGACCGGTTCCATCAACCGCACCAATACGCTGGTGGTGTTCATCAACCAGATCCGTATGAAGATCGGCGTGATGTTCGGCAGCCCGGAAACCACGACCGGTGGCAATGCACTGAAGTTCTACGCGTCGGTCCGCCTGGATATCCGCCGTACCGGTTCCATCAAGTCCGGCGACGAAGTCATCGGTAACGAAACCAAGGTCAAGGTCGTCAAGAACAAGGTGTCGCCACCGTTCAAGGAAGCGCACTTCGACATCCTGTATGGCGAAGGCACGTCGCGCGAAGGCGAAATCCTGGACCTGGGCGCCGAGCACAAGATCGTGGAAAAATCGGGTTCCTGGTACAGCTACAATGGCGAGCGCATCGGCCAGGGCAAGGACAATGCCCGCATGTTCCTGAAGGAGCGCCCAGCCCTGGCGCGCGAAATCGAGAACAAGGTGCGCGCCGCGCTGGGCGTGCGTGAATTGCCGCCATCGGCCGACGAAGAAGTCGCCGCCCCGGCGCCAAAGCTGAAAGCAGTAGACTGACCTGTAGTTGATTTGATGTATAAAAGGCCGGGTCTTTCAGGCGGATGCGTGTCATCCGCCTTTGTCGTATCTAAGTACCTGCGCATAAATTTCCGTGTGCATCCAGGGAAAGCGATGTAGGCCGGATTAGCGCAGCGTAATCCGGCAGGCAGGCCACGGGCACGCATGCGTGGCGGATCACGCGCTTCGCGCTAATCCGCCTATAGCAGGCATTGACAGTAATTTTGCGTAATTACTTAGCGTATCTGGAGTATCTGGAGCCCCCATGCCCATGCCCACCCCCAGCCTGAAAGCACGCGCGCTGCGCCTGCTGTCCACGCGCGAGCACAGCCGGCTCGAGCTGGGGCGCAAGCTGGCGCGGTATGCGGAAGAGGGCGATGATATCGAAGCATTGCTGGACTTCCTGGAAAAAAACAATTGGCTGTCGCAGGAACGCTTTTCCGAATCCCTGGTCCACCGCCGCGCCGCCCGCTATGGCGCCAGCCGCATCGTGGCGGAATTGCAAAGCCACGGCATCCAGGGTGAGGCATTGCAGGAATTGAAAGCGGGGCTGGCGGAGGATGAAACCGCCCGCTGCATCGATGTCTGGCGCCGCAAGTTCGGCACGGTGGCGCAGGATGCGCAGCAAAAAGCCAAACAGATGCGTTTTCTGATGCAGCGCGGATTTTCGCAAAAGGCCATCCGGGAAGCGCTCAAGGGCAGTCCGGATGACGATGAATAAGCCTGTCCGGCCATGATGCGCGCCCTGTTTCCCGATCGCCTGAAGGCAGCGCTGCTGTTCGGGTGGCTGTTGTTGCCGACATTGTCGGTACTGGCCACCAGTCAATTGCCGGATGGCCTGGCTGTGCTGGCCCTGCTGGTATTCGCCGTGCTGGTGCTGGCGTTTCCACTGATATTCATTGCCCGCGTACGCTGGTATTTCATGCTGTGGATGCCGCTGGCGCTGCTGGTGGCGCCGTATTGTGCGCTGACCCTGTTGTATGGCAGCGTGCCCGGCGACGCCCTGGTGGCGGCAACCTTGAACACGGGCCTGAAGCAGGCGCTACAAGTAGTGCTGTCGTTCGGCTGGCCTGTGCTGCTGGTGCCCGCCAGCGCTTTGTTATATGGCTGGGGCGCGTGGTCGCTGTCGCGCGGCTGGGTGCTGGCGGTGGAAGCCCGCAAACGGCTTGCCGCGGCGTTATTGATGTTTATCTTCGCGGCCATGGTGGCGCGCATGACGTTGTCGCAATATATCAGGCTGCCGCCATTTTTCGACCAGTCCACCACCAGCCTGGCCTTCCCCAGCGGGTTGCTGTCGTCGCTGGCGCGGGTCCTGAAGGAAAAAGAAAACAGCGAAGACTTTGCCAGTGTCGCAGGGCAGGCGGCGGCAGGCGGCCCGCTGCTGGTGGTGCTGGTCATCGGCGAGAGCGTGCGGTATGACCACCTGGGCATCAATGGTTATCCGCGCGACACCACGCCGCGCCTGGCGGCGCTCGGCAAGCAGGTACTGAGCTTTTCCAACATGGCGTCGTGCTGCAACTGGACCGCGGCCGCCGTGCCCGCCATTGTCACGCGCGGCCTGGGCGCCAAGCGCGCCTCCCTGGTGCGGACATTCGGCGAAGCCGGTTTTAGCACCGCATGGATATCGAACCAGGAACCATCGCCGTTTGCCGCCGACGCCAACGTCGCTGAATTCGCCACCAACACACGCGACTTTCACTATCGCAAAGATGCTGATTTGTTGCCGATCTTTACATCGTTTGTGCGCCAGGCCGGCGCCCGCCAGTTCGTGGTGCTGCATTTATACGGCAGCCACATCCCTTATGAAGAACAGTACGACGCGGCGTCGCGCAAATACACGCCGACCATGAGCGACCTCGGCGTGGGCACGCCGCTGCCGCGCGACAAGCAGGCCGCCATCAATTCCTATGACAACACCATCGTGGAACTCGATGCCCTGATGGGACGCGTGATTGGCACGTTGCAGCAGGAAACCCGGCCTGCCGTCCTGGTGTTTGTGTCCGACCATGGCGAAAACCTGTTCGATGACGAGCGCGGCATCTTCATGCATGCGCAAAACCCGCCCACGCGCCATGACACCCACGTTCCGCTGCTGGTCTGGATGAACAACGATTACCGTAGTAGTTTTGCGCGCCAGGCCGATGCATTGCAATCCCACCTGCGCAGCAAGATCAGTCACGCAAACATGTTTCCCACCATGCTGGACCTGGCCGGCGTCGCCTGGCAGGGCGCGGATCCCCGGCAAAGCATTGCCGCGCCCCAGTTTACAGAGGGGCCGCGCCCTGTCCGCGGCATCGGCATCGACCGGGTGGAATTCGACACGCTGCGATAAAACCGGCTGCCACAATCACCTTGGCAAAGGTGCTTATTTTCCTGCTAGTTGATATAAGGCACATCGCAACTCGTGCAATCGTGTGCTACACTTTGACGGTTTTTGCAGCACCGCGGGGGCGGTGGTTGTCCGTAGAAGCTGCGGCAACGTGCTTTTTGATGTTAAAAGTACATGGCTGCTTTTTAATTTCTGTCGCGAAAGCGGCATCGGTATTATGTCCTTGTCCACTCCAGTCTCTCGACGTGCGCTACGGCACACGCGTGCCATAGACATCCAGGCGTACGCACGCGAGGATGGCCTGTGGGACCTCGACGCCCATATTACCGACATCAAAGAAAAAGACACCCTGCTCGCTTCCGGCCTGCGTCCAGCTGGCCAGCCACTGCATGATTTGTGGCTGCGCATCACAGTAGACCGTCAACTGAACATCGTTGCAGCCGAAGCCGATTCCGCCTCCGTTCCGTATCCAGGTTTTTGCGACACCATTGCGCCCGCTTACCAGGCGCTGGTGGGACTGAACTTGATGAAGGGTTTTCGTCATGAACTCAAGCTGCGCTTGCACGGGATTGCCGGCTGTACCCATATCACGGAACTGGCCCAGGTCTTGCCAACGGCGGCAGTCCAGGCTTTCGCCAACGACGTCTGGCCCACGCACGATGGGGCCAGCGCCAATGTGCCGCATAACAAGCCGTTTCAGCTCGATAAATGCCATGCCCTGCGCACCGATGGCGGGGCGGTAGCCCGGTTTTATCCACGCTGGGTGGCAACCACGACTGACCAGGCGCACGCAGAAGAAGCCCCCGGTAGTTGAACGACGCAGTTTAACCCTCGCAATTTAATCTTTTATATCAGTACCAATCAGAAGGGAAGCCAGCATGAAAATCCATGAGTATCAAGGCAAAGAGATCCTCCGAAAGTTCGGAGTGACGGTTCCGCGCGGTATTCCGTGCATGTCCGTGGAAGAGGCAGTCAAGGCTGCTGAAACCCTGGGCGGCCCGGTGTGGGTGGTCAAGGCGCAGATCCATGCTGGCGGCCGTGGTAAAGGCGGCGGCGTGAAAGTGGCCAAGTCGCTGGAACAAGTCAAGGAATATGCTGACCAGATCATGGGCATGCAACTGGTAACCCACCAGACCGGTCCTGAAGGCCAGAAAGTACGCCGCCTGCTGATCGAAGAAGGCGCGGACATCAAGAAAGAACTGTACGTATCGCTGGTGACCGACCGCGTGACGCAGCGCGTTGTGCTGATGGCCTCGTCGGAAGGCGGCATGGACATCGAAGAAGTCGCCCACAGCAACCCGGAAAAGATCCACAACGTGGTGATCGACCCGAGCGTGGGCCTGACCGATGCGGATGCCGACGACGTCGCCCGCAAGATCGGCGTGCCGGAAGGCTCGATCGCCGCTGCGCGCGCCAACCTGCAAGGCCTGTACAAGGCATACTGGGAAACCGACGCGTCGCTGGCTGAAATCAACCCGCTGATCCTGACCGGCGACGGCAAAGTCATCGCCCTGGACGCCAAGTTCAACTTCGACTCCAACGCGCTGTTCCGTCATCCTGAAATCGTGGCGTACCGCGACCTGGACGAGGAAGATCCAGCCGAAGTCGAAGCATCGAAATTCGACCTGGCCTACATTTCCCTGGACGGCAACATCGGCTGCCTGGTGAACGGCGCCGGCCTGGCCATGGCCACCATGGACACCATCAAGCTGTTCGGCGGCGAACCTGCCAACTTCCTGGACGTGGGCGGCGGCGCAACGGCCGAGAAAGTCACCGAAGCATTCAAGATCATGTTGAAGAACCCAGGCCTGAAAGCCATCCTGGTGAACATCTTCGGCGGCATCATGCGTTGCGACGTGATCGCCGAAGGCGTGATCACCGCATCGAAAGCGGTTTCCCTGCAAGTGCCGCTGGTCGTGCGCATGAAGGGCACCAACGAAGATCTGGGCAAGAAGATGCTGGCCGATTCGGGCCTGCCGATCATCGCCGCCGACACCATGGAAGATGCAGCGAAGAGCGTTGTCGCCGCTGCCGCAGGTAAATAATTAAGGGAAATCCAACATGTCTATCCTGATCAACAAAGACACCAAAGTCATCACCCAGGGCATCACCGGCAAGACCGGCCAGTTCCACACCCGCATGTGCCGCGACTACGCGAACGGCAAGAACGCCTTCGTTGCCGGCGTGAACCCGAAGAAAGCCGGCGAAGACTTCGAAGGCATTCCAATTTACGCTTCCGTGAAGGAAGCCAAATCCGAAACCGGCGCCACCGTTTCCGTGATCTACGTGCCGCCGGCAGGCGCGGCTGCAGCGATCTGGGAAGCCGTGGAAGCGGAACTGGACCTGGCCATTTGCATCACCGAAGGCATTCCAGTGCGCGACATGATGGAAGTCAAGGACCGCATGGCCAAAGCCGGTTCCAAGACCCTGCTGCTGGGCCCGAACTGCCCAGGCCTGATCACCCCTGACGAAATCAAGATCGGCATCATGCCTGGCCACATCCACAAGAAAGGCCGCATCGGCGTGGTGTCGCGTTCCGGCACCCTGACCTATGAAGCCGTGGGCCAGCTGACCGCGCTGGGCCTGGGCCAATCGTCGGCAGTGGGCATCGGCGGCGACCCGATCAACGGCTTGAAGCACATCGACGTGATGCGCATGTTCAACGAAGATCCTGACACCGACGCCGTGATCATGATCGGTGAAATCGGTGGTCCGGACGAAGCCAACGCGGCGCGCTGGATCAAGGACAACATGAAGAAGCCAGTGGTGGGCTTCATCGCCGGCGTGACCGCGCCTCCAGGCAAGCGCATGGGCCACGCCGGTGCGCTGATCTCCGGCGGCGCCGATACCGCGGAAGCCAAGCTGGAAATCATGGAAGCCTGCGGCATCACCGTCACCAAGAACCCGTCTGAAATGGCGCGTCTGCTGAAAGCAATGCTGTAATACAAGCTTTTGGTGAATAATAAGGGGGAGCGTTCAGCTCCCCTTTTTTTATCGGTACTGTATGGGGCCCGGCCCCACTTTCTGGAGCCACTGGTTTGGGGAAGATCATCATTGCACTCGATGGCGTGGTCGAGCAGGAAGTTGTGCTCAGCAAGGAGCGCATGACCATCGGCCGCCGCAGCCACAACGACATCGTCCTCAGCCACCCGGCCGTCAGCGGCGAACATGCCGTCATCACGACCATCCTCGATGAATCGTTCCTGGAAGATTTGCGCAGTACCAATGGCATTTATGTCAATGGCCAGCGCATCGGCAAGCACTTCCTGCAACATGGCGACGCCATCCGGCTGGCCAAATACCAGATCGAATACGTGGCCGATGGCGCCCGCCTTCAGCCGGACAGCCCATCGGACGCCACGCTCCCGCTGCCGCAGACAGCCGCGCCGCTGGGAAGGGTCGAAGTATTGAATGGCGCGAACGCCGGCAAGCAGCTGGCGCTGACCAAACCGCTGACGACGTTAGGCCGTCCTGCCGTGCAAGTGGTGGTGATTTCGCGCGGTGTCGATGCGTATTCCATTGCCCAGGTGGAAGGCCATGCGCCCACGCTGGTCAATGGCGCCTTGCTCGGCAAGCAGCCTGTGCGGCTGAACAATGGCGACATGATCGACCTCAGCGGCATCCAAATGGTATTCCGGCAAGTTTAATCTGACAAAAATTGTCAGGTGCCAAATTTTGACTGCGCCAGCTGACAAATCGTGGCGATGGGCTGACAAAAATCGTCAACCGAAGTACACGAATTGACGGAAATTGTCGGAATCCAACGGTTTTTAAGCCCATAAATGCCTGGCACACCAATTGCTCTTATTCCT
>CBIHOX010000035.1:0-46886 GCA_966211685.1 uncultured Pseudoduganella sp. | reverse complement strand
TCGACCGGGAACGCGGCGCCGGTGTCGTTGAACTCGCCGAGCAATTGCAGGCGCTGCGCGGGCGGCAGGATATCGATACGGCTCACGGCCACGTCATCGTCCTGCGCCATCCCTGCCAGCATCAAGGTGTAATAGTCGAGCATGCGCGCCATCGTGGCGGCGTCGAACAAGTCGCTGTTGTAGCGCAAGGTGCCGGCAATGGCGCCATCCACCTCGGCCAGCGCAAGGCTCAGGTCGAATTGCGCGACTTCGTGCACCTGGCCGGCGTCGGAGATTTCCAGGCCCGGCAAGGTCAAGGTGCCGGTGCCCGGCGTATTGTTCATGCTGAACAAGGCCTGGAACAGCGGGCTGTGGCTCATGCTGCGGTTCGGCGCCAGCGCATCGACCACCTGTTCAAATGGCAGGTCCGCGTGATCGAAGCCGTGCACCGCCGTGGCCCGTACCTGCGCCAGCAGGCCGGCCACCGTGGTGTCCGCATCCAGCGTCACGCGCAGCGCCAGCGTATTGACGAAGAAGCCGATCAGCGGTTCGACTTCGGCGCGCTGGCGGTTGGCCACCGGGGTGCCGACCACCACGTCGTGCTGGCCGCTCAGGCGCGACAGCAGCGCGGCCCATGCCGCCAGCAACGTCATGAACAGGGTCGCGCCATGGCGCTGGCCCAGCGCTTTCAGGCTGTCGGACAGGCTGGCCGGCAAGGCGAGCGGCATGACGCCGCCCGCGTAAGTCTGTTTGGCGCCGCGCGGGCGGTCGGTCGGCAATTCCAGCAATGCCGGCGCGCCCGACAAATGCGCGAGCCAGTAGGCGCGCTGCGCCTGCAAGACGTCGCCCTGCAGCCAGCCGCGTTGCCAGACCGCATAGTCGGCGTACTGGATGGCCAGCGGCGGCAGCGGGTCAGGCAGGCCCAGGCTGAACGCGGTGTACAGCGCGGACAATTCGCGCACCAGCACCGCGCTGGACCAGCCGTCCGACACGATATGGTGCTGGGTCACCAGCAGCACGTGTTCGTCTTCCGACAGGCGCAACAGTTGGCCGCGGATCAGCGGGCCGGTGGCCAGGTCGAACGGCTGGGTGGCTTCGTCGGTGGCATGGCGCGCCACCGCGCTGACCTGTTCATGGCCGTGCAGCATGGCGAGGTCGCGCTGCGCCAGCGCCAGGCCGCAATCGGCCGGCGCGATGCGTTGTACCGGGGCGCCGTCGGCTTCGGCAAACGTGGTGCGCAGCGCTTCATGGCGCGCCACGATGCGGTCCAGCGCTGCCTGCAGCGCGGCCCGGTCCAGCCGGCCCTTGAGGCGCAGCGCGGCCGGCATGTGGTACGCCAGGCTGGCGGTGTGGTCGAGCTGGTCGACGAACCACAGGCGCTGCTGGGCAAACGACAGCGGGAGCGGGACAGTGCGGTCGGCCGGCGCGATGGCGTCCATGCCGGCTCCGGCGGCGGCTGGATCGGCGCCGGCCGCCAGCGCGGCGAATTCCGCCAGCGTGGGCTGGGCAAACAGCGCGCGCAGGTTGACGTCCACGCCCAGCTGTTCGCGCAGGCGGGCAATCATGCGCACGGCCTTCAGCGAATGGCCGCCCAGTTCAAAGAAGTGGTCGTTGCGGCCCACGCGTTCGGCGCCCAGCAATTCCTGCCAGATCGCGGCAATCGCGGTTTCCGTGGCGCCCTGCGGCGCGGCATAGGCGCGCGAGGCCAGCGCGGCGCCGTCCGGTGCGGGCAGCGCGCGGCGGTCCAGTTTGCCGTTGGGCGTCAGCGGATACGCGTCCAGCGTCACGAACGCGCTGGGGATCATGTATTCGGCCAGGCTGCCCGCCAGCGCGGCGCGCAATGCGCCAGCCGACAGGGTGGCGCCGTCCCGGGCAATCAGGTAAGCCACCAGGCGCTTGTCGCCGGGCTGGTCTTGCCGCGCCAACACCACGGCTTCGCGCACGCCGTCGCATTCCAGCAGGCGCGCTTCGATTTCACCGAGCTCGATGCGGAAGCCGCGGATCTTGACCTGGAAATCGTTGCGGCCCAGGAATTCAATGCAGCCGTCCGGCGCCCAGCGGCCCAGGTCACCGGTCTTGTACAGGCGCGCCCCGGGCACGCCGGTAAACGGATCGGCAATGAAGCGCTCCTGCGTCAGGTCAGGGCGGTTCAGGTAGCCGCGCGCCACGCCGGCGCCGCCGATATACAGTTCGCCGGCCACGCCGATCGGCGCCGGTTGCAGGTGGCGGTCGAGGATGTACAGGTGCGTGTTGGCGATCGGGCGGCCGATCGGCAGCGTGTGCGCCGTGTGGATGGAATCGTCGACTTCCAGGGTGACGGTGAACGTCGTGGTCTCGGTCGGGCCATAGGTGTGCACCAGGTGGCGCGGCGCGCTGTGCTTGCGCACATTGGCCACCACGGCCAGGCTGGCCTGGTCGCCACCGAATACCAGGTAATCGAGCTTGCGGAATACATGCGCCAGCGGCGTCGCGTACTGGTGGAACACGCCCACGGTCAGGTGCAGCACGTTGACCGCCTGTTCTTCCAGCAGCGCGCCGAACGCTTGCGGGTCGAGCAGTACCGCGTGCGGCACCACCACCAGGGTGGCGCCGTTCAGGAGCGTCAGCCACACTTCCCAGGTCGATGCGTCGAACGCCGGGTTGGCGCAGAACGCCACGCGGTCGGCGGCGCCGACCTGCACGCACGGCTCATTGATGACCAGCTGCAGCACGTTGTGGTGCTCGACCATCACGCCTTTCGGGTTGCCGGTGGAACCCGATGTGTAGATCACGTACGCCAGGTGGCGCGCGTTCAGGTGCGGCACATCGGGGTTGGCGTGGTGGCGCGGCGCGGCGCAGGTATAGCGCGCGTCGTCCAGCAACAGCAGCGGGATCGCGCCCAGCGGCAGCTTGTGCGCCAGGTCCGGCGCCGACAGCACGGCTACCGGCGTGCAATCTGCCAGCATGAAGGTCAGCCGTTCGGCAGGGTATTCCGGGTCCAGCGGCACGTAGGCGCCGCCGGCTTTCAGGATGCCGAGCATGGCCGCCACGATATCGATGCCGCGCTGCGCGCACAGGCCGACGCGGTCGTCGGGCTGCACGCCCAGTTCCAGCAAATGATGGGCAATCGCATTGGCGTGCGCGTTCAGTTGCGCATAGCTGACGCGGCGGCCTTCGAATACCAGCGCGGTGGCGTCCGGGCGCAGCGCGGCCTGTTCCTCGAACAGGCGGTGGATCATGCCGTCCTTTGGATACGGGCGGGCATTGTCGTTGAACCCCAGCACCAGTTGCGCGCGCTGCGCGTCGTCCAGCAGCGCGATGCGGCTGACGGCCTGGGTATCGTCGGCCGCCATGGCCGCCAGCAAACGCTGGAAATAGCCGGCCATGCGTTCGACCGAGGCCGCGTCGTACAGCGCGGTGGCGTAGCGCAATTCCCCGGTGATATGGTCTCCGCGGTCGTTCAGCGCCAGGTTCAAGTCGAATTGCGCGCTGTGGTGCGGCTGTTCGAGCGGCGTGATGGCCAGGCCGGGCAGGCGCAGCGTTTCATCGCCCGGCGTATTGTTCAGGCTCACCGTCACCTGCACCAGCGGGCTGTAGCTCATGCTGCGGACCGGCTGCAGCGCCTCCACCACCTGCTCGAATGGCAGTTCCGCGTGTTCGTAGGCTTGCAGGGTCGAAGCCTTGACTTGTTCCAGCAGCGCGGCCACGGTGGTGTCGTCGTCGATGCGCACGCGCAGCGCCAGCGTATTGACGAAAAAGCCGATCAGCGGTTCCAGTTCCGCGCGCTGGCGGTTGGCGACCGGGGTGCCGACCACGAGGTCGGGCTGGCCGCTCAGGCGCGACAGCAGGGCCGACCACGCCGCGAACACGGTCATGAACAGGGTGGCGCCGTGGCGCTGGCTCAGCGCCTTCAGGCCGGCCGTCAGCGCCGGCGGCAGCGTGAAGGCCGCCACTGCGCCGTCATACGATTGCTGCGCGGGACGCGGGCGGTCGGCCGCCACGTCCAGCAATTCCGGCGCGCCCGACAGGTGCGCCTTCCAGAACTCCACGTGCGCCTGCAGCCGCTCGCCCTGCAGGGTGGCGTGCTGCCATGCGGCGTAATCGGCGTACTGGATCGCCAGCGGCGGCAGCGGATCGGCGCGGCCTTCGCTGAAGGCGCCGTACAGCGCGGCGATTTCGCGCACCAGCACGGCGCTGGACCAGCCGTCGGAAATGATGTGGTGCTTGGTCACCAGCAGCACGTGCTCGTCATCGGCCAGGCGCAGCAACTGGCCGCGGATCAGCGGGCCGGTGGCCAGGTCGAACGGCGCACATGCTTCTTCCGCGCTGATGGCGGCCACGGCGTCGGCTTGCGCGGCCGCGTCCAGGCCGGTCAAGTCGCGCCGGGCCAGCGCGAAGCCGGTATCGGCCGGTGCGATCACCTGGGCCGGCTGGCCGGCCACGCCCACCAGTGTGGTGCGCAGCACTTCATGGCGCGCGACGATACGGTCCAGCGCTGCCTGCAGGGTGGCCGCGTGCAGCGCGCCGGACAGGCGCAGGCCGGCCGCCATGTGGTAGGCGGCGCCCGCTTCACGGTCGAGCTGGTCGACGAACCACAGGCGCTGCTGGGCAAACGACAGGGGCAGCGGGGCGGTGCGGTCGGCCGGCGCGATGGCGCCCTGGCCATCCTGCGCGGCGGCGCGTTCTTTCATGCGCTTTTGCAAGCGCTGCTGCAGGATGGCGTTTTGAAGCTTGGCCAGGTCGCGGTCGCGATTGTTCATCCAAAAATCCCCGTATCGAAAGTTGCCATAAAGTTATCTCCTGGCGCGCAAGGCATGCCGCCGGAATGACAGCGTTATCAGCGTTATCTGCGTTATGGTTGGTAGCGTGATTGGTTCAGCGTGGCGGCGCCGGCTAAAGTTGCCCGTCTTCGGCGCTTTCCCTGGCCAGCAGTGCACGCAATTCGTCTTCGCTCATCGCGCCGAGTTCGTCTTGCATGGCTTGCAGGTCGTCGTCCATGAATTCCGCGTATTGCAGCGCCGTGACACGTGCGGCCAGGTCGGCCAGCACGGGGAAATCAAACAAATCCTTGAGCGCGATGGCGACGTGGCAATGCTGTTCGATGCGCGCGGCCAGCTGCACGGCCATCAGCGAATGGCCGCCCAGTTCAAAGAAGTGGTCGTGGCGGCCCACGCGCTGCGCGCCCAGCAATTCCTGCCAGATGGCGGCAATCGCGGTTTCATTGTCGTCCTGCGGCGCCTCGTACGCCCGGGCCGCCAGCGCGGCGCCGTCCGGCGCCGGCAGGGCGCGGCGATCGAGCTTGCCGTTCGGTGTCAGCGGGTACGCGTCCAGGGTCACGAATGCGCTGGGGATCATGAATTCCGCCAGGCTGGCCGACAGCGCGCTGCGCAGCGCGGCGGCCGACAGCGTGGCGCCATCCTCGGCCAGCAGGTAGGCCACGAGTTTCTTTTCCCCCGGCGCATCCTGGCGCGCCAGCACCACGGCTTCGCGCACGCCGTCGCAGTCCAGCAGGCGCGCCTCGATTTCGCCGAGTTCGATGCGGAAGCCGCGGATCTTGACCTGGAAATCGTTACGGCCCAGGAATTCCACGCAGCCATTGGCCAGCCAGCGTCCCTGGTCGCCGGTCTTGTACAGGCGCGCGCCAGGCTCGCTGCTGAACGGGTCGGCTATGAAGCGCTCCGCCGTCAAGTCGGCGCGGTTCAGGTAGCCGCGCGCCACACCGGCGCCGCCGATGTACAGTTCGCCGGCCACGCCGACCGGGGCCGGTTGCAGGTGCCGGTCCAGCACATACAGGCGCGTATTGGCGATCGGACGGCCGATCGGCAAGGTGTGCGCGGTGCGGATGCTGTCGTCGATTTCCAGGGTCGCGGTAAACGTCGTGGTTTCCGTCGGCCCGTAAGTGTGCACCAGGTGGCGCGGGGCGCTGTGTTCGTACACGCGCGCCACCGTGGCCAGGCTGGGCTGGTCGCCGCCGAACAGCAGGTAATTCAGCTTGCGGAATTGCGCCGCCAGTGGCGTGGCGTACTGGTTGAACAGTCCCACCGTCAATTGCAGGATGGTGGCGCGCTGTTCGTCCAGCAGCGCGCCAAACGCGTGCGGATCGAGCAGCACGGCATGCGGGATCACCAGCAAGGTCGCGCCATTGAGCAGCGCCAGCCAGATTTCCCACGTCGACGCGTCGAACGCGGGATTGGCGCAATAGGCCAGGCAATCGTCGGCGCCGATACGTACGCACGGTTCATTGATGACCAGTTGCAGCACGTTGTGGTGCTCGACCATCACGCCTTTCGGGTTGCCGGTGGAGCCCGACGTGTAGATCACGTACGCCAGGTGGCGCGCTTCGAGCCGCGGCAGCACCGGGTTGGCTTGCAGTTGCGGTGGCGCGGCGCCATACAGCGCATCGTCGAGCAGCAGCAGCGGCATGGCCAGCGGCGGCAATACATGCCGCAGCGCCGGTTGCGCCAGCACCGCCGCCGGCGTGCAATCGGCCAGCATGTAGGCGATGCGTTCGGCCGGGTAGTCCGGGTCGAGCGGCACGTAGGCGCCGCCAGCCTTCAGGATGCCCAGCATGGCCGCAATCAAGTCCACGCCACGCAGCGCGCACAGCGCCACGCGGTCGTCCGGCCGCACGCCCAGTTGCAGCAGGTGGTGCGCCACCACGTTGGCGTATGCATTCAACTGGCCATAGCTGACCTGGCGGCCTTCGAACACCAGCGCCACCGCATCCGGACGCGCGGCCGCCTGTTCCTCGAACAGGTGGTGGATCAGGCGCTCTTTCGGATAGGGGGCGGCGTTGTCGTTGAATTGCACCAGCAACTGGCGGCGCTGCGACTCGTCCAGCAGGGCGATGCGGCTGACGGCCTGGTTGTCGTCCGCCACCATGCCTTCGAGCATGCGCTGCCAATAACCGGCCAGGCGTTCGATGGTGGCCGCGTCGAACAAGGCGGTGGCGTAGCGCAGTTCGCCGCCGATGGCGCCGTGGCCATGGTCGTGCAGGGCCAGGCTCAAGTCCACTTGCGCGGTGTCGCTGCCGGCGGCGATTTGTTCGATGGCCACGCCCGGCAGGGTCAATCCTTCCGCGCCGGCCATGCTGTTCAGGTTCAGCATCACCTGGAACAGCGGGCTGTGGCGCATGCTGCGGCTCGGCGCCAGCGCTTCCACCACTTGCTCGAACGGCATGTCCTGGTGCGCAAAGGCTTGCAGCGCCGAAGCTTTGGCGCGGGCCAGCAGCGCGCCCACGGTGGGATCGTCCTCGAGCTGCACGCGCAGCGCCACGGTATTGACGAACAGCCCGATCAGCGGTTCCAGTTCCGCGCGCGGGCGGTTCGCCACCGGCGCGCCCACCACGATATCGTGCTGGCCGCTCAGGCGCGCCAGCAGCGCGGACCAGCCGGCCAACAGGGTCATGAACAGGGTTGCGCCGTGGCGCTGGCCCAGCGCGCGCAGCGCATCGCACAACGGCGCCGGCAAGGTTACCGGCACGGTGGCGCCGGCATAGCTCTGGCGCGCGGGACGCGGACGGTCGGCCGGCAATTCCAGCAATTCCGGCGCGCCGCCCAGGTAGTCTTGCCAGAACGCGGTGTGCCGCTGCAGCAGCGCGCCCTGCAGGCGGCCGCGCTGCCACGCCGCGTAATCGGCGTATTGCAGCGCCAGCGGCGGCAGTGGATCGGCCTGGCCGGCGCCGCTGCCTGTGCCGGAACGGTATGCGGCATACAGCGCGGACATTTCGCGCACGAGGATGGCGCTGGACCAGCCGTCGGAAATGATGTGGTGCTTGGTCAGCAGCAGCACATGCAAGTCGCGGCCCAGCACCAGCAACTGGCCGCGCACCAGCGGCCCGGCCGCCAGGTCGAACGGCTGGCTGGCTTCATCGGTGCACGCTTGCATCACGGCGAATTGCTGCTCGTGGCCGGCCAGGTGGCTGATGTCCTTTTCCGCCAGCGCGAAACCGCGGCCGGGCGGGGCGATGGTCTGCACCGGCCCGCCATCGGTTTCCGTGAAGACCGTGCGCAAGCTTTCATGGCGCGCCACCACGCGGTCCAGCGCGGCTTTCAGCGCGGCCTTGTCGAGCGGGCCGGCCAGGCGCATCGCGGCCGGCATGTGGTAGGCGGCGCCGGCGCTGTGGTCGAGGCGGTCCAGGAACCACAGCCGCTGCTGCGCGAACGACAGCGGCAGCGCCCGGTCGCGCGGCGCCGGCGTGATGGCGTCGTGTTCGGCCTCGTCCAGGCCGGCCAGCGCGGCCGCCATGCCGGCCAGCGTGGGCGCGGCAAAAATGTCGCGCAGCGGCAATTCGACGCCCAGTTGCGCGCGGATGTGCGAGGCCAGTTGCACGGCCAGCAGGGAATTGCCGCCCAGCTCAAAGAAGTGATCGTGGCGGCCGGCCTGTTCCAGTCCCAGCAGCGTGCACCAGATGGCGGCCAGCGCCTGTTCGTGCGCACCGGCTGGCGCTTCATAGGCGCGTGTGATGACGGCGGCGGCGTCCGGCGCCGGCAGCGCCTTGCGGTCGACCTTGCCATTGGGCGTCCAGGGGAACGCGTCCAGCACCACGAAGGCGCTCGGCACCATATAGTCGGCCAGCGACGCCGCCAGCGCATCGCGCAGTGCGGACGGCGACAATTGCGCGCCATCGTGCGCCAGCAGGTAGGCCACCAGGCGCTTGTCGCCGGGCGCGTCTTCGCGCGCCAGCACCAGCGCTTCGCGCACGCCGGCGCACGCCAGCAGGCGGCTTTCGATTTCACCGGGTTCGATGCGGAAGCCGCGGATCTTGACCTGGAAGTCGTTGCGGCCGATGTAGCCGATGTTGCCGTCGGCCAGCCAGCAGCCCAGGTCGCCGGTCTTGTACATGGTCGCGCCCGGCACGAACGGGTCGGGCAGGAAGCGTTCAGCCGTCAATTCCGGCCGGTTCAGGTAGCCGCGCGCCACGCCGTCGCCGCCAATGTACAGTTCACCTGCCACGCCGACCGGCACTGGCTGCAGGTACGCATCGAGCACGTAGACCGTGGTGTTGGCGATGGGCTTGCCGATGTGCGGCACGTAGCCGGTGGCCCGGGTCATCGGCGTGCCCGTGGAATAGGTCGTGGTTTCCGACGGGCCGTACAGGTTGTACACGGTGTCGACCGCGGTTTCCGCAAACAGTTTTTCCGCCAGCTGGCGCTTCAGCGCTTCGCCCGCCATGTTGATGGTGCGCACCGATGCTGGAATCGCGCCGCCATTGGCCAGCGCTTCGACCGCCGAGGGCACGCCGTTGAGCAGGGTGACTTCCGGCTGTTCGCGCAGCAGCGCCAGCGCGTTGTCGACCAGCGTGACGGCGGCGCCGCACGCGAGCGGCACGTAGCATTCGTAGACGTGCAGGTCGAAGTTCAGCGAGGTGGCCCACAGCGTGCGCTCGAGCTGTTGCGGGCTGAACGCCGACAGCGCCCAGGCGATGAAGTTCACGCCGTTGCGGTGGGTCAGCATCACGCCCTTGGGCAGGCCGGTCGAGCCGGACGTGTAGATGATGTAGGCGACGTCGTCGGCCTCGGCGCGCGCGGGCAGGTCGGCGCCGTCGAGCGCGGCCCATGGCGGCACGGCCGCGTCGAGTTCGATCACGGGCGCGCCATGGCCGGGTGCGAGCAGGCCGGCGGTGGCGCGCTGCGCCAGCACGGCGGCAGGGGCGCTGTCGGCAAGCATGGCGGCCAGGCGGTCGGCCGGATAGCCGGGGTCCAGCGGCACGTAGGCGGCGCCGGCTTTCAGCACCGCGAACAGGGCCGTTACCATGTCGATGCCGCGCTCCATGCAGATCGCGATGCGTGTGCCGGCCGGCAGGCCCGGTTGCCGCAGGTGGCGCGCCAGCTGGTTGGCACGCGCGTTCAGTGCGCCGTAGCTGATGGTGGCGTTACCATGCCGCACCGCGCAAGCGTCCGGGGTGCGTGCGGCTTGCCGTTCCAGCCACTGGTGCATCAGCATGTCGCGCGGATACGCCATCGCGGTGTCGTTGAAGCCGTACAGCACCCGGTGGCGCTCGGCCTCGTCCATCAATGGCAGGCGATGGACCGGCTGGTGGACGTCGCGCACCGCGTGTTCCAGCAACAACGCCAGGCGGCGCTGCAGCGCCTGCGCTTCGTCGTGGTCGAATACCTGCGTGCTGTAGTTGAAATCCAGTACCACGTCGTCGCCGCCATGGTGGTCGCGCAGCACGATGGCCAGCGCCGCGTGTTCGTAGCCATTGTCGATCGGGACCACGCGGGTCGGCGAGGCGCCGAACGCATTGTCGCCATTGAAGCTCATCGACGACAGCGTGACGTCGAACAGTTGCTTGCGGCCGCTGTGGTTCAGGCCCAGCACGCGGTTCAGTTCCGCGATCGGGAAGCGCTGGTGGCGGTAGCACTGTTTGAGCTCGGCCGCGACGCCTGCCAGCAGCGCGAGGAACGGACTGTCGCGGTCGACCCGCACCCCGATCGGGCTGACCGACGAAAACATCCCGATGGTGCGCTTGTGCGCCGCGCTGCCGCGGTTGTGCACCGGCATGCCGATGATCACGTCGTCGGCGCCGGTGCTGCGCGCCAACGTGGCGCTGATGGCCGCCAGCAGCAGGTGCGTGATGGTGTAGCCATGCCGCGCCGCGCATTCCAGGAAACGTTCGTATTGCTGGCGCGGGATGGCCCAGCGTACCTGGCCGGCCGGGGCCACCTGGCCGGGCGCGGCGGTCCACTTGCGCTTGAACAGCGGTTCCGGCAATTGCGGATAGCGCTGGCACCAGAAATCGCGGTCGCGCGCATAGCGCTGCGACGCCACGTAGGCGTGGTCGTCGGCGATGAAGTCCAGGTAGGACGGGCCGTCGGCGATGTGCGCATGCGGATCGGCCAGCAGCGCGTTGTAGGCGCCGGCCACCGCGTGCACGATGTTGGCGATGCCGAAGCCGTCGGTCACCAGGTGGTGGTAGCGCTGCAGCCAGTAATGGCTCTCGGGACCGGTGCGCACCAGTTGCGCTTCCCACAGGAGGCCGGCGGACAGGTCGAATGGATGCGCCAGGCGCTGCCGCATGTAGTCGTGCGCGCGCACGTCGGCATCGTGGACGGTCCCGTGCTGGCCTGCCGGGCCGGAGGCAAAGTCCACCAGCGCCACTTCCACCTCCACGCGCGGCACGATGCGCTGGCGCGGCTGGCCGCCGGCGTCCAGCACCAGGCGCAGGGCGTCGTTGGCATTGGCCACCGCGTTGAGGGCGCGCGCGAACAGCGCGGTATCGAGTGGGCCGCGGATGTGCCAGGCAATCCCGATGTTATACAGCGGCACTTCCGGGTGCAGCAACTGATCGATCCACACCACTTGCTGCACCGACGACATTGCCAGAGTTTGCGACAGAGTTTGCGATACTGCCGGCACGGCTGCCGCCGCGTTCACACCTGTGTTCAACATGCTGCGACCCCTCATCAGAGTTCATGCTTGAAGTCGCTCCAGCACTCCGGCTTATGGCGCGGGCAGAGCGGACGTTCACAGAAAATCCTCCCGGACTCAGCCGGGATGGCGGTACAACCTGGTAGCCTGGACTATGGACCTCTCAGGGGATCCTGGTGAGGGCTGAACGGACGGTATCGACCAATCCGTTGCGGTAAGCGGCATGAATGCCGAGGGGACTGTGACGCGACATGTCAATCATTCCATCTGTAACGCTGCCCGTTCGCCACCCGCTTCGGGTGGACACCAGGTGCATGGTTTTCATAACTTATAGAACCGTCGCCAAGACGGGTTGAGGCGGCCTCAAACGTTCTATCCCCAGTACCACTTTGCATGCGCGCCGTGCAGTTTTTTACCTGTCCGAGTTCTCAATTGCTCAACATGGCTGCTTGGTCAACGATGCAAATTTGCTAAAAAGGTTAAAGATTAATACCTGGGTTGTCAACAATTTAAATGTTGTCGTCGTTCCTCAGCAACATTTCTATGAAGGCAACTTAAAGTAACTGTTGGCATTACCTTTTGTTGCATGTATGAATTGGTTAAATTGCCACAGTTAACATTTAAAAACATTGTAGCGTGGGCATGCTTGGCAATAGAATAACTGGCTTCGTCCTGCCGGTAAAGTGTGGAAACCCTGCAACGGCGGGCTTTATGCGGCGCAGCGGCATCGCGCTCCAGCCTGGTGATCACTGGCGATCACCGGCGCAACAAGTTTTTTCTTGATGAGAGGGAAGTGTGATGCGTATGGAATGTGTCATGACGGAAATCGCGGCAAATTTTAAATGTATAGACCATGTTGCCCTGGCAGTCAGGGACCTGGAAGCCGGTATCGCGTTCTATTGCGGCGTGCTGGGGTTCGAATTGTTACAGCGCCGCGTGATCCGGGGCGCCCGTACCGGCATGGTTTCCGCTGAACTGAAAAAGGGCGACATCAAGTTCGTGCTGTGCCAGGGCACCGAGCCGGAGTCGCAGGTCTCGCGCCTGGTCAGCGAATATGGCCCGGGCGTGGCGCACATCGCGTTTGGCGTCGACGACGTGGAAGCCGTGGGCGCCGAACTGGCCAGGCGCGGCATGCAGTTCGACACGGACGTGATCCGCGGCGCCGGCCTGCGCCAGCTGTTCACCAGGCGCGACCCGAATTCCGGCATGAGTTTTGAATTCATCGAGCGCAATGGCGAAGCCGGTTTTCTCGAAGAAAACGTCAATGAACTGTTCGCCCAGCTGGAGCAATCCGGCGGTTACTGAACAAATTCGGAACGCGTCGACAACGAATTGAATCTGGATCCGGAGGCTGGCATGACCCAGGCAGCAGGGGCGCAGTCGCGCCTTGATGTAATGAATTTTCTGAACGAGATTTCCGCGCGCTTTCCCGAGGCGATTTCGTTCGCGTCCGGGCGCCCCGCGCAGCAATTCATCCGCTTGCGCGAGTGGATGGCCGCCAGCGCGCGCTTCGTCGGCTGGTTCGCGGACGAAAAGCGCTTGAGCGGGGAGCAGGCGTACCATTTGCTGGGCCAGTACGGCAACACCAATGGCGTCATCAATGGCCTGGTGGCGCGCCAGGTGCGCCATGACCATGGCATCGAATGCGACGCCGCCGAGGTGCTGGTGACGGCGGGTGGCCAGGAAGCCATCGACCTGTGTGTGCGGCAGCTGTGCGGCGCGCCGGGCGACGTGCTGCTGGCGCGCACCCCGACCTATATCGGCGCCACCGGCGTGGCCGATTTGCACGGCATCGAAATCGCCGGCTTCCAGTGCGATGACGAGGCGCGCATGGCCGACGCGCTGGCGGCCGCCGTGGAACGGCTGGAGCGGCAAGGCAAGCGGCCGCGCGCGCTGTACCTGGTCCCGGACTTCGACAACCCGTCGGCCAGCGTGCTGTCGTACGGCACGCGCATGCAGCTGATTGCCTATTGCGCGTCGAAATCCATCGTGGTGCTGGAAGATAATCCATACGGCATGTTCCGCTACGAGGGCGACACCATCCCACCCATGTATGCGCTGGACCCGCACGGCTGCGTGGTGTTCCTCGGCACGTATTCCAAGACCATCTGCCCGGCGCTGCGGGTCGGCTTTGCCATCGTGCCGCGCCGCATGCTGCAGGGCAGGGTGCGCGGCGAGGACGTGATGGCGCGGCTGTCGCAGGCCAAGAGCTTTTCCACGCTGAACACGAGCCAGGTATCGCAAGCCATCGTGGGCGGCATCCTGCTCGATGAACAGTGCAGCCTGCGCGCATCGATCGCGCCGGCCGTGGACTTTTACCGCGCCAACCGCGACGCCATGCTGGCGTGCCTGGACGGCGCCTTTGCCGGCTGGGCGCCCGACATCACTTGGAACGTGCCGCAAGGCGGCTTCTTCCTCGTGGTGAAGCTGCCATTTTCGTTCACGGCCGCCGAAGCCGACACCTGCGCGCGCGAGTTCGGCGTGATCGTGATGCCGCTGTCGTTCTTCGCGCTGGAACCTGGCCACGAACAGTACGTGCGCCTGGCGTTCAGCAACGTGGGCGAAGCGGCGATCGCGGAGGGCGTGCGGCGGTTCGCGGCGTTCGTGCGCGGGCGGCTGCAGCGCTGACGGCGCGGCCCGCGATGCGCGGGCCGCCAACACGCCGCGCCGCGGCCGGCCATGCGGTCTTGTGGCGTTGCCGCGGGGAGGCAATCGGCGCGGCCGCCGGCGCGCTTACCGGCGTTCCACTCCGGCCAGCACGTGTGGTCCCGCCTCTTGCACGTCATTGAGGCCGCACAGCGCCATCGTCAGTTCGAGTTCCTTGCGGATGATGTCGATGCAGGCGCGCACGCCTTCCTGTCCGAGCGCGCCCAGGCCATACAGGTAGGGCCGGCCGATGTGCACGCCGCGCGCGCCCAGCGCCAGCGCGCGCAGCACGTCCTGCCCGCTGCGCACGCCGCTGTCGAGGTGCACTTCGGTGCTCCGGCCCACCGCATCGACGATGGCCGGCAACGCGGCGATGCTCGACAGCGCGCCGTCGAGCTGGCGGCCGCCATGGTTCGACACGATCACCGCGTCGGCGCCGCTGTCGCACGCGCGGCGCGCATCGTCGGCATCGAGGATGCCCTTCACGACCAGCTTGCCGGGCCAGCGCCGGCGCACCCATTCGACGTCGCGCCACGAATGCGTGGACTGGAATTGTTCGGTGGTCCAGGCCGACAGCGAATCCATGTCCGGCACCGCGCGCGCATGGCCGATGATGTTGCCGAAGCCGCGGCGGCGCGTGCCCAGCATGCCGGCGCACCAGCGCGGACGGGCCAGCAGGCCAGCCAGCGTGCGCCACGAGCGGCGCGGCGGCACCGACAGGCCGTTGCGCACGTCGTTGTGGCGCTGGCCGAAGACCGGCAAGTCCAGGGTCAGCACCAGGACCGGGCAGGCCGCGGCCTGCGCGCGGGCGATCAGGCGTTCCACGAAATCGCGGTCCTTCATCAGGTACAACTGGAACCAGAACGATGCTCCCGGGGTAGTCTTGGCAAGGTCGCCCGCCACGTCCTCGATGGAACAGATGCTCATGGTCGACAGCGTGAACGGCACGCCGGCCTGCGCGGCGGCGCGGGCTGCGAGGATTTCACCGTCGGCGTGCTGCATGCCGGTCAGTCCGGCCGGCGCCAGCGCCACCGGCATGGCGGCGGCCTGTCCGGCCAGCGTGGTGGCGGTGCCGCGCACGGCCTGCACTTCCGCCGCCACGCGCTGGCGCAGCCGGATTGCCTGGAAGTCGCTGCTGTTGGCGCGGTAGGTCGATTCAGTCCACGAACCCGAATCGACATATTCGAAAAACATGCGCGGCACGCGTAGTCGCGCCAGCCGGCGCAAGTCTTCGATACTGGTAATGATGGTCATCGTCGGGCATGGGAGGATTGTTACATCCGGATGATTGTAACGTGACCATTGATGAATAGTAAATGCGCGCCCCCATGCGCCCCCATGCGCGCGCAGGCGTTCCGGCGCCGCCTCAGGCCGGGCCGCAGGACACGCCGCCGGCCGGCTGCCCGGCGGTCCGCGCGTTGCGGCACGCCAGCAGCAGGTGGCGGTCCTGCGTGCTGATGTGGAACGGCAGCCAGTCGATCAGCGCCGCCAGTGCGCGGCGGGCCGGCTCGCTGTTGCCCTGCATGACGGCGGCATTGGCGTGGTGCAGCCCGGCCAGCATGCGCGCATGCTGGGCGCGGTGCTGGGCGCTGTCGGCGCACTGGAATGCCTCCATCAGCTCGTCCTCATGGCGGAAGTCCGCTTCCATGCGCTGGACGGTTTCGTCATACGCGGCGGGGAACTGGTCGGCGGCCAGGTCCAGTGTCCGCGCCAGCGCGGAAAACAGCAATTCGTGCATCGTGTCGAGCATGGGATCGCCCAGCACGGCTTCGGGCGGCAGGCAGGATGGTTTCATCAACGGGTCTCCTCGGGGCGGTCAGGTGGGCGGGGTAGATGCGGCCGGTGGTCAGTGCGCCATCAGCACCGGCAAGGTCATGGTGGCCAGCACGGTATGGCTGGCGCCGCCCAGCATGCGTTCGCGCAGGCGGCTGTGGCCATAGCAGCCCATCACCAGCAGGTCGGCGCCGATGGTGGCGGCCAGCGACAGGATGGCGTTGCCCACGTCGATCGGCGTGGGCGAGGTCATGACTTCGACCTGCACGCCGTGCCGCGCCAGGAATTGCGCGATGTCGGCGCCCGGCTGCCCGCCGTGCCCGCCGCTGTCCGGGTTCAGCACCGCCACCGTGGCGCTGCGGGCGCGCCGCAGCAGCGGGATCGCGCCGGCTACCGCGCGCGCCGCTTCCACGCTGCCGTTCCAGGCGATCAGCGGGCGTTCGGCCACGGTGGCGAAGCGGCCGGCGTACGGCACCAGCAGCACGGGTTTGCCGGAATTGAGGATCACATGTTCGGGCAGGTCGGCCAGCAGCGCCGATTCGTCGCGGGCATCCGGATTGCCCTGGCCCAGCACCACCAGGTCGGCATAGCGCGCCTGCAGGCACAACCCGCTGTATTCATCCTCGTCGCGCCGGCGCGGTTCAAATGACGCCACCCCGGTGCTGTCGGCCACGCGCGCAAACAGCGCCAGCGCCTGGTCGGTGCGGCTGGCGGCGTGGCTCAGGTAGCCGGCCATCAGCGTGCCGGCCGGGTCGAGCGCGCGGCCCGATGAAATGAAGCGGGGTACGCCGCTCATGGCGGCCCCCACCAGGTGCGCTTCTTCGCGCCGGGCCAGTTCGGCGGCCAGCCGCAGGCGGGCTTCGGCATTGGCGGCATTGTCGGCATGGACCAGGATGGTACGGTAGGACATGGCGGGCTCCGGTAGTGCCGGGCCGGGCGGGGCGCCAGGCGCGGCAAAAAAAGTAAAGGATGAGTTGATCTTAATCATGCGATTCAGCAAAATTCATGATCTAGATCAAAACGTACTGATATTGTTGAAGAATTAAGCTGCCTGCCCTTCAATGCGCCATCAATACCGGCACCGTCATCGTGTTGAGCACGGTCCTGGTGACGCCGCCCAGCAGGATCTCGCGGTAGCGCGCATGGCCGTAGGCGCCCATGACCACCAGGTCCGCCTGCACGCTGTCGGCCATCGCCAGCAGCGCCTCGCCCACGTCGCCGTCGGTTGCCTGCCGCACCACGGTGACGTGGATGCCGTGCCGCGCCAGGTAGAGGGCGATGTCCGCTCCGGGCTCTTCGCCATGCTCGTCCAGGCCGCTGGCCGGATCGAACAGCGCCACCGTGACCCCGGTGGCGTTTTGCAGCAGCGGAATGGCGCCCGCCATGGCGCGCGTGGCTTGCTGGCTGCCATCCCACGCCAGCACCACGCGCCTGCCGATGGTGTGGAATGCGCCGGCGAACGGCGTCACCAGGACCGGCCGGCAGCAGTTGAGGACCAGGTATTCGGGCAGATCCTGCAACAGGCCGCCGGTGGCGGGATCGTCGCGGTCGGACTGGCCCACCACCAGCAAGTCCGCGTAGCGGGACTGCAGGACCAGGCCGCCGTAGGCGTCATCGTCCACCAGCCGGTATTCGCACGGTGGCACGCCCAGCCTGGCGGTGGCGTCGCGGAAGCGGTCGAGTACGGCCTGTGCGCCCTGCATCGCGCGTTCGGCCAGGTCCGGCCGGATCATGCCGTGCGGGGCGCCATCCGCGCCGTAGGCAAAGCGTGAAATGCCGCTCATCGCGGTGCAGACCAGGTGCGCCTGCTGCTGTTCGGCCAGCAGCGCCGCCAATTCCAGCCGGCGCATGGCGCCGCGCGATGCGTCGGCGTGCACCAGGATAGTTTTGTATGCCATGGTTATCCTCCGTCAGTGGTGATTCAGTGTGTCGGCGTGCACAGTGAAATTCCATGATCTATGTCAAATTGTTCACGCTTTGTATCCGGTAGCCATTTCTGTTGCGGAATTCCGTGCTGGTTTGATTTAGATCAACCAAGACAGGCGACATTCGTCGCTTCACCAACTAATGTGAAATTCTTGCCGCTACGCAGCAGGCGGAGCGTCACTACAACCGGAACAGGGAGAAGCGCCATGCCAGCAGACTTGCCGGGACAGCAACAGGATGACAATGACGCGGACACACCCGTCGTATTCACCGGCTTGCAGCGGTTCGAGCGGCATACGGTTATCCGCCAGACCTCGTACTACATTTCCGGCGTTATCGACCAGGCGGCTTATTACAATGACCTGTTCTATACGCTGCGCTGCGCAGGCGAAACAGATCTGATCTATTTGCACCTGAACACCACGGGCGGCGATTTCGACACGGGCCTGCAGATCATCAACAACATGCAGGCGTCGGCCGCGCGCGTGGTGACCGTGCTGGAAGCACGTGCATACTCGATGGGCGCCTTTATCTTCCTGGCCGGCGACGAGCTGGTGGTGCATGACAATTGCCAGCTGCTGTTCCACAGCTATTCCGGCAGTTTTTCCGGCAAAGGCAATGAACAGCAGGCACAGGCCATGGCGGTGGCCAACTGGTTCGGCAAGTTCATGGCGCGCATTTGCGAACCCTTCCTGCACGCGCGCGAGGTCGCCGCGATTTTGAAGGGAACCGATTTGTGGCTGGATTCGGACGAAATCCGGCGCCGGCTGGCCAGGCTGCAGCGCGCCGGCGCACCGGGGACCAGCGTGCGCCGGCGCGTGCCGGCGCCGCCGGCCAGCCCGCCGCCGGCGGCCGTGCCCGATGGGGAAGACGCGCGGTGAATCGCCGGCCGCACTGTATGCGCCGATGGGATGGCGAAGTGCAAGCAAATCCTAAGGGTAATATGATCCAGATCAAATTATTTTGGTGTTCATCTTGATAAAGTCGCGTTGATTGATCCTGACGCTGGATGGTCCGGCGTGGCCGGGGTCGAGGATTCGAAAGCGAGTTGTATGATGGCGCCGTCCGGTTTCGGCAAATCGATGCAGTGGCTGCAGCCGGCGGCGCTGTTGCTGACCATTCCCGGCTTTTACCTGATGCTCGATGGCGCCACGGCGGCGCAGCGGTTCGGCGGGCAGGCGCTGTATGGCGCGGCGGCGATCCTGTTCGCGCTGTACCTGTCCAAGGCTGCGCCGCACCGGCACGTACGCCATGCCCGCCAGTGGCGGCGCGTGGACTTCACGCTGCTGGCGGCCATGGTCGGCTGTGTCTGGCCTTCCACG
Organism: uncultured Pseudoduganella sp.; assembly: GCA_966211685.1. Classification (GTDB taxonomy): domain Bacteria; phylum Pseudomonadota; class Gammaproteobacteria; order Burkholderiales; family Burkholderiaceae_D; genus Rugamonas. The sequence goes on along the minus strand of CBIHOX010000035.1, from coordinate 27,888 downwards.
CCGCCATGGGGCGACGTCGAATGGTTCCTGCGCCTGCTGGTGTGCGCGGTGATTTCCCTGCGCATGGTGACCCTGGCGATCGGGCACGTGGGACCGCAATCGCTGGGGCCGATGTGCGGCGTGTCGCTGGCCATGCTGGCCATTGCCGGCGGCGGCTTTTACTGGCTGGAGCCGCAGGTGCACAGCTTTGCCGACGGCCTGTGGCTGGCGTTCACCACCGGCGCCACGGTCGGTTATGGCGACATCGTGCCCTCCACGCCAGCCTCGAAGGTGTTTGCCGTGTTCATCGTGCTGCTTGGCTTCGCCATGCTGTCGCTGATGACGGCCAGTATCGCCGCCATCATGGTGGGCGAGGATGAAAAGCTGCTGCGCCGCGAATTGCACGCCGACATGCGGCGGCTGCTGGCGGAAATCGATGCGCTGCGCGCGGACATCGCGGCGGAACGGCGCCGCAGGCCCGGGGGGCCGTGATCCCGCCAGGCTGGAGGGGGCGCCGCGCCGGCGCCGCGGGCGCCTTGCGGCGCGCGCCAGTGGCCCGCCCCGGCGCTAGGACGCCAGGGCGGGTTTGCCGGCCCGCCTGAGCGGCCGCGCCAGCGCCGCGGTTCCGGTTTCCGCCAGCGCCGCCAGGTAGCCGCGCGCATAGGCCGCCGGCGCCGCCGCCGCGCCGTGTTCCAGTTGCGCCAGCAGTTGTTGCGCCACGGTGAAATCGTTCAGCCGCCCCAGCGCGTCCTGCAGCGCCTTCAGCCGCCGCACATGCCGGTCGAGCGGCCCGGCCGGCAGCAGCGGCTGGAAAAACTCCGCCGCATAACGCGCCTTCTTGGCCGCGATGCGGACGCGGTGCAGGCTGGCCGCGTCGCCGCGGTCGGCCTGGCGCAGCCGTTTGAGCAGGCGCCGGCGCGCCCTGGCCAGCAAGGGCCGCATGGCCTTGCCGGCCTTGCGTTCCAGCCGCGCAGGCACTGCGCCGTTGTCCTGTCCGGGCCATGAGGGGCCGTGCAACCATTGTTCCAGCGCGGACGCCAGCCGCGCATAGCGCCGCCCGCGCAGCGCGCGGCGCACGGCGTCGTGCGCCGCCGCCGCGAGCGGCCGGGCGCGGTCGCGCAATACCTGGCGGTGGTGCCTCCAGGCGGCCCCGCCCACGGCGTCCAGTGTGCCGGTCATGAAGACATCCCAGTCGCGCGCCTTGCCCAGCAGCGCGGCCAGCCAGTCCAGGTCTTGCCGCAGGGACGCCGGCAGCGGCGCGAACTTGCCGAACAGGTCGAGCGCGGCCCGCAGCCGCCGCAGGCCGACCCGCATCTGGTGCAGGCACTCGCTGTCCCCCGCCAGCACGCCGGCCACGTTGGCTTGCGCGTGTTCCAGGCAGCCTGCCAGGATGCGCCGGCACGCTTCGCCCAGCGTGGCGCGGGGCGGCAGGGCGATCGCACGCGCCTTGACCGAAGCGGCAGCGGGGGTGGGCGGGGCGGCGGGAGCGGCGGCGGTCGGCGCGGAGCGCAGGCGTGGCGGTCTGGATGGCATGGCTTGCCCGGCTGGTCAAAATGTCATGGTAGGCCCCGGCGCGTGCGGGCGGCGCCACGGTTGTCGTCAAATGACTACAGATACCGAAGTTCACCTTGTGATACCGGCTGGCTTTCCGATAGTGTTCCCCATCGGAAAACACTTTATTTTGTCCAGTTCAGGCACCACATCCGGAGAAGGAAATGAACCGCACGTTGTCGTTGAAACAAACCATTTTCCTGTTCGTGGCGTTGGTGACGGCCCTGGCAGGCCTCACGCTGTGGGGATTACTGCAAATCACCGGCGCCCAGGCCAGGGTCAGCGCGGCGCACGCATCGCGCTACCAGTCGTACCTGCTGGCCGACGAACTGCGCCAGAGCTCCGACGACCTGACGCGGCTGGCCCGCACCTTCGTGGTCACCGGCGACGCCGCGTATGAACGCCAGTACTTCGACATCCTCGACATCCGCCAGGGCAAGAAGCCGCGCCCGCAAAACTATGAGCGGATTTACTGGGACTTCGTGGCGGCCGGCGAACCGGCGCCGCCGCCATCGGGCAAATCCGTGCCGCTGCTGGACTTGATGAAGGAAGCCGGCTTCACCCAGCAGGAGCTGGCCAAGCTGCAGGAAGCGCAGGCGCAATCGGATGGCCTGGTGAAAGCCGAAACCATCGCCATGAACGCCGTCAAGGGCCTGTATGACGATGGCCAGGGCGGCTATACGAAGAAAGGCGCGCCGGACCTGGAAATGGCGCGCAAGCTGACCCATGACGCGACCTACCACCGCAACAAGGCCAGGATCATGAAGCCGGTGAATGAATTCCTGCAAATGCTCGACGAGCGTACCGGCAAGGCGGTGCAGGAAGCGGAAGCCGCGGCCAACACGGCCTACCGCGAAACCCTGATGCTGCTGGGCTTTTCCGTGCTGGCCTCGGCCGCCGCCATGTACTGGCTGTACCGCAGCCTGATGCGCCAACTCGGCGGCGAACCGTCCTACACGGCCGGTATCGTGCGCGATATCGCCGACGGCAACCTGGGCGTGGACCTGGCGCTGCGTCCCGGCGATCATTCCAGCCTGCTGTTCGCCATGAAGCAGATGAAGGACAAGCTGGCTTCGGTGGTGCAGGAAGTGGCGTCGGGCGCGCAGGCGCTGGCGCAGGCATCGGAAGAAATCAATGCGACCTCGCAATCGCTGTCGCAGGCCACCAACCAGCAGGCCGCCAGCGTGGAACAGACCAGCGCATCGGTCGAGGAAATGTCGGCCTCGGTGTCGCAAAACACGGAAAACGCCAAGGTCACCGATGCCATCGCGTCGCGCGCCGCGAGCGAAGCCGGCGAAGGCGGCCAGGCCGTGCGCTCGACCACGGAAGCCATGCAGCAAATCGCCAGGAAGATCCTCATCATCGACGACATCGCCTACCAGACCAACCTGCTGGCGCTGAACGCCGCCATCGAGGCGGCGCGCGCCGGCGAGCATGGCAAGGGCTTCGCCGTGGTGGCGGCCGAGGTGCGCAAGCTGGCCGAACGCAGCCAGGTGGCGGCTGCGGAAATCGGCGAAGTCGCGGGCAACAGCGTGGAACTGGCGGAACGCGCCGGCAAGCTGCTCGACGAGATGGTGCCCAACATCAAGCGCACGTCGGACCTGGTGCAGGAAATCACGGCGGCGTCGGAAGAGCAGAACGTGGGCCTGGAACAGATCAACGCGGCCATCGGCCAGTTGAGCCAGACCACGCAGCACAACGCGGCGGGCGCCGAACAGCTGGCCGCCACGGCCGAGGAAATGAGCGCGCGCGCCGAGGAATTGCAGGCGGCCATCGCGTACTTCCACCTGGGCCGCAAGTAAGCGCGGCGGGGGCGGCCACGCCTGCCCGGCTACGCGGCGCCGTCCCCGTCCTGGCGCACCCGGGTCTTGCGCAAGGCGCCCGGCGTCACGCCGAACAGGCGCCTGAATTTTTCCGTGAAGCGCGATTGCGAATAATAGCCGCAGCGGTCGGCGATCAGGCCGACCGGCTCCATCGTGGTTTGCAGCAGGTGCAGCGCGTGGCCCAGGCGGATGCGGTTGACCAGGGAGTGCAAGTCCGTGCCCTCGGCCTTCAGGTTGCGGCGCAAGGTCGATTCACTGACCGCAAGCGCCGCCGTCAGGCGCCTGGCGTTCCAGTCGGCGGCGATGTCGGCGCCAACCAGGTCGCGCACCTGGTGGCTGAAGCTGGGCGGGGCGGCGATGGCCGCCACGCCGTGGTGGCCGGCCTGGTACAGCAATTGCAGCAATTCCTTCTTGCGGAAGTGCCAGGCGGCCGGCGGCGCGTACGCCGACCATTCCGCGAACTGCCGCAGGCTGGCGGTCAGTACCATATCCATGTCGCCTTGCAGGTGCGGGATGCCTGGCCCGGCGCCGCGCGGGAACTGGTGGAAGTCGCCGTACTCGAAATCGACCAGCAGCGCGCAATATTCATCGTCGTCGGGAATATTGCGCATGTCGATGGTGGGACTGTTGGACAGGAACACGAACCCGCCGGCAGGGCAGACGATGGCGCCGTCCCGGCCGAGGTGCTTGACTCCGGCCAGCACGCAGATCAAGAGTGGCTTGAGGATGGGCGCATTGAGGATGCGCTGTTCCGTGCACGACGTGTACAGTGAAAACGGCAGCGGCCTGTCCACCTCCAGCGCGGCCTTGGCCGACGCCCGCAATTGTTCTATGGTCCCGCCCAGCGCCATCACTCATGATCAAAAAGGGAAAGATGGTATTCTATCAATCCCTTTGGTACAGCGCTTCGATGGTGCTGGAAGCCAGCGTATTGGCGCGCACCATGTAGCCGGCCAGCGCGCCGGAGGCGTCCTTGGGCAATTCCAGTTTTTTCGACAGCGCATACACCGTGAACTGGTAGCGGTGCACGCCATGGCCCTTGGGCGGGCAGGCGCCGCCAAAGCCTTCGACGCCGTAATCGTTGCGGATGGCGGTGCTGCCGGCGGGGCTGGCCGCGCCGGCCGGCAGCGACGTCACCGTGTTCGGGATGTTGACCACTTGCCAGTGCCACCAGCCGCTGCCGGTCGGGGCATCCGGGTCGTAGGCGAAGACCGCATAGGCCTGGGTGCCGGCGGGTGCGCCGCTCCACGACAGCTGGGGCGAGCGGTTGCCGCCGCCGCAGCCGAAGCCCTTGAATTCCTGGGCCGCGTTCATGATCTTGCCGTGCGCGATATCGGTGCTGGACAGCTTGAAGGCGTCGGCCATGGCGGGGGCCGATACCAGCAGCGACAGGGGCAGGAGGGTCTGGAAGAGTTTGCGCATCTGTGGATTCCTTGCGTTGACTGTGTTGAGGAACCCGCAGCTTAAAGCGCCGCCGCCGGCCTGGTTAGTGCAAAAACCGTCAACTTTTATCCACCCGTGTTTGTCCACTCATGCAACCCGCCGCGCTAGCCGGGCGACGCGAACATCATGGCCGCCGTCCCCAGCAGCACCGCGCAAAACAGCAGGCGCAGGCGCCGCGCGGAAAAGCGGTGCGCCAGCATCACGCCGGCCGAGACGCTGGCGATGCCGCCCAGCGCCAGCGGCAGGCCGACCGCCCAGCTGACGTGGCCGGCCTGTGCATACGTCAGCAGCGCCACCAGCGCGCCCGGCACCACCAGCGCCAGCGCGATGCCCTGCGCGCGCGCCTGCGCCATGTTGAACAGGCCCACCAGCGCCGGCACGACCACCAGTCCGCCACCGATGGTGAAGATGCCGGACATGGCGCCGCTGGCCATGCCGAGCAGCGGCATGGCGGCGGCCGGCAAGGGTTTTTCCGCGCCGGCCAACCCGCCCTGGCCCTGGGCGGGCTGGCCGGCGCGGCTGCCGAAGTACAGCGCCAGCACGCACAGGAACACGGCGAACGCCAGGTGCAGGCGGCCGGCATCGATGCCGGTCGCGATGCGCGCCGCGGCCCACGCCGCGGCGGTGGCGAAGGCGCCCATGACCAGCACCGCGCGCAAGGCGATCGGGTGGCGCTGGCGGTAGCGGATGAAGCCCACCAGCACGTTCGGCGCGATCATCACCAGCGCGGTGCCCTGCGCCAGGTGCTGGTCCATGCCGTACAGCCAGCCCAGCACGGGAATCGCGATCAAGCCGCCGCCAATGCCCAGCATGCCGCCGGCCAGTCCGAGCGCGGCGCCCAGGCCGAGGTTGACGATGGTGGAAAGAATAAAAGGCGCCATGGTGCGGGAATGCGTTCAGGAAGGAATCGGCAGCGATGCGCCGAGTGTAAGCGATGCGGCGGGGCCTTATAATTCAAAGATTCTTTATCCATTGTTAAATTGAATTAAATAATGGTATCCGACCTGGAATTCTTCATCCGGCTGGTGCGGCAAGGGTCGCTGGCCGGCCTTGCGCGCGAACTGGGCGTCACGCCGCCGGCCGTCAGCACGCGCCTGGCGCAGCTGGAGAAGCGCCTGGGCGTGCGGCTGCTGAACCGCACCACGCGCCGCATCGGCGTCACGCACGAAGGCGAAATGTACCTGGCGACGGGGACGCGCATCCTGGCCGAGCTGCAGGAACTGGAGCAGAACGTGTCGAGCAGCCGCGCGGTGCCGAAGGGCCTGCTCCGCGTGAACGCCACCTTCGGTTTCGGGCGCCGGCACATCGCGCCCGCCATCGTGGAATTCGCGCGGCGCTGTCCCGAGGTCGAGGTCCAGCTGGAATTGACGGATCATGCGATGAACCTGGCCGACAGCGGTTTCGACCTCGGCATCTGGTTTGGCGCGGTGCCCGATTCGCGGCTGGTGGCGCGCAAGATCGTCTCCAACCGGCGCGTGCTGTGCGCCGCGCCGGCCTACCTGGCCGCGCAGGGCCACCCCGCCACGCCGCGCGACCTGCAGGCGCACCAGTGCATCGTGCTGCGCGAGAGCGACGCCGCCTATGGCACCTGGCACCTGCACCGGGCCAACCGGCAGGAAACCGTGAAGGTGCGCGGCCCGCTCAGCACCAACGATGGCGAAACCGCGGTGCTGTGGGCGCTGGCCGGCTTCGGCATCCTGATGCGCTCCGAATGGGATGTCCACGCGCACCTGGCCGCGGGCCGGCTGGCGCCGGTGCTGAAGGACTGGAGCCTGCCCGGCGCCGACGTGTACGCGGTGTACCCGCAGCGCGCCAACCTGTCGGCCAAGGTCCGGGCGTTTACCGCCTTCCTGGCCGAATGGTTCCGGCACGGCGCGCGGTGGAACGCCTAGCTGGTCACCGGCCGCGCCGGCCCTCGAACAGGTCCGCCATGCCGCGCAGGCCGTCCGTCAGGCATTCCAGCGCGGCCGAGACGCGGGGCACGCCGCGCAACTGGCGCGGCGTCAGCAGCCACAGTGGCGAGCGGAATTCCGGCAGCGGCGGCGAGATGCGCCGCAGTTGCGTGCTGGCGTCGCCCAGGTAGCAGGGCAGCACGCCGATCCCCAGTCCGGTCTCGAGCAGCCGCGCCACGGCCAGCGTGCTGGAACAGCGCACCGCGGCGCGCCGCATCAGGCCCTGCTGTTGCAGCCAGCGCGATGACGCCAGGTGCGCCAGCGTGTCGTCGACCGTGATCCACGGCTGCCGCGCCAGCGCGCTCTCGTCGACGGCCGGCCAGTCCAGCGCCGCATACAGCGCCACGTCGATGTGGCAGATGACGCGGCCGATCAGGTCACCCTCCGGCTCGCCGCCGGCGCGCAGCGCGATGTCGGCTTCGCGCTGGCGGATATTGGCCAGCCGTTCCTCGATCACGAGGTGGAGGCTCACCTGCGGCAACGCGGCGCGGCAGCGCGCCAGCAGCGGCGGGATCACGCCGGGCACCATCGTCTCGGTGGTGGTCAGGGTCAGGCTGCCGCCGGCGGCCAGCGCGCTGTCGCGGTCCAGCTCCCGCAGGCGCAGTTCGAAGTCCTCCGCCAGGGCCAGCAGCGCCGCCGCCGCTTCCGTGGCGCGGTAACCCTGGCGGCTGCGTTCGAACAGCGTGGCGCCGACAGCGGTTTCGATGTCGCGGATGCGGCGGAACAGCGTCGGGTGGCTGGAACCGAGCGCCTCCGCCGCCCCCGACAGCGTGCCATGGCGCGCCACCGCCAGCAGCACCTGGAAATCGTTCCATGCAAGCTTGTGTGTGTTCATGGGTTGTTCGATGGTGAAAGCATGGTGTTCATCCGGCGGCTGTCGCCGGCAGCCGCCGGCCCTGACAATGCAGCGATTGTCCAGGGAGGAATTGATGATCCGTAACATTGTATGCGCATTGGCCAGGGTGGGGACTATTGCCGCCACCGCCACTGTCACCACCTTCGCCACCGCCGCCGCGCTCGGCACCGCAGCAACCGCGTCGCCGTCATCGGGAGCATCGCCGCCATCTTCATCCTGCGGCGCGCCCGAATACCGGCAATTCGATTTCTGGATCGGCAACTGGGAAGCATATGACCGTGATGGCAAATTGCTGGGCCATACCTTGATTGAACAAATCGAGCAGGGCTGCGTGCTGCAGGAATGGTGGCGCGGCAACGGCGCGGAAAACGGCGCCGGCACCAGCTTGAGCATGTATGACCGCAAGCACCGGCTGTGGCGCCACGTGTGGACCAGCGCACGCGGCAACTTCGCGCCGATCGATGGCGGCTGGCGCGATGGCCGCATGCTGATGACCGGCTACTTCGTCAACGACCAGGGCGAACGCGAATGGCACCGCACCGTGTGGGAGCCGGTGGCCGACGGCGTGCACCACCGCTGGGACAGCACCACCGACGGCGGCGTGACGTGGCGCGTGATCCATGAAGCATGGCTGCGCCGTACCGCTAAGCCGTTGGCAAAGTAAGGGGGCGCCATGGATTCATTTCCAGTGAAATTGTGCGCGGCGGCGCTGCTGGCCTTGCAGCTGGCGTCGGCCGGCGCCGCCGACGCGCGGCGCATCGTCATCGCCAGCCGCGGCGACGTGGTGTCGCTCGACCCCTATGCCCTCGACGAATCGCTGCAGCTGGACGTGGCATCGAACATCTATGAGCCGCTGGTGGCGCGCGGCGCCGACCGGCGGTTGACCGGGGCGCTGGCGCTGCGCTGGGAGCCGGCCGGGCCGCGCACGTGGCGCTTCCACCTGCGCCGCAACGTGCGCTTCCATGACGGCAGTCCGTTTACCGCCGACGACGTGGTGTTCAGCCTTGAACGGTCCCGCTCGCCGGGCACCGACATCGCCAACATCGTCGCCCCGATCAGGGCCGTGCGCGCGGCCGGCCCGTATACGGTCGACATCGAGCTGCATGCGCCGTCGCCGGCGTTTCCCGAATCCCTGCCATACTGGCTGATCATGAGCCGGGCATGGAGCATGAAGCACGGCGCCGCGACAGTGCGCGAAGGCCGTTATGCGGCGCTGCACGCCAACGGTACCGGGCCGTTCCGGCTGGTGCATCGGACGCCGGGAGAGCACACCGACTTCGAGCGTAATCCCGCCTACTGGGACAAGACCGCGGGCAACGTCACGCAGGTGCGGTTCCGTCCCATCGCCGACGACGCCGCAAGGGCGCAGGCGTTGCTCGACGGCGAGGCCGATATCGCCTATCCATTGCCGCAGGCGGCGCAGGCGCAGGTGAAAGCGAGGCCGGATTTGCAGGTGCTGCAGGGACCGGAACTGCGCGTCATGTTCCTCGGCATGGACCAGTCCAGCGCCCGGCTGCGGCGGGAAGATGGCGATGGCAATGGCAATGGCGATGGCGATGGCGACGGGGGCCCCAATCCGCTGGCCGACCGGCGGGTCCGGCAGGCGCTGGCCCATGGGCTGGATATCCCGGCGCTGGTGGCCGGCGCGATGGAAGGTGCGGCCACGCCGGCCGGCTTGCTGGTGCCGCCGGAAGTCAACGGCCACGCGCCGGAACTGGACCATCCGGCGCCGCACGATCCGGCGCTGGCGCGCGCATTGCTGGCGCAGGCGGGTTACCCGGACGGCTTTGCCATCCGCCTGTCCTGTTCCAACAACCGCTACGTGAACGACGGCGCGGTCTGCGCCGCCATCGCGGCGCAACTGGGCCGTATCGGGGTGCGCGCCACCGCGGCCGCGGAAGACAAGGCGCTCTTCTTCGACAGGATCTTCAAGCGCAACGCCAGCCTGTACCTGTTGGGCGCGACCACCGGCACCGGCGACGCCTACAGCGTGCTGGAGCCGCTGATGGGCAGGCCGGACGGCGCCGGCGGGGGGAAACTCAACCTGGGCGGCTACGGCAATGCGCAGGTCGATGCGCTGCTGGCCCGTATTGCCACGGAACCCGGCGCGGAAGCGCGGCGCCGCCTGATGGCGGACGTGCAGCGCCTGCACCAGCAAGACGTCGGCCACATTCCCCTGTACCAGCAATGGCAGTCGTGGGGCGCGCGGCGCGGCCTGCGCGTGGTGCAGACGCCGGAAGGGGGCATGCCGTGGAAGGATATCGTGGCCACGTGGCCGGCGCACGACGTGGCGCCAGCGCGCTGCATGACGCCGTGAGCAGGCGGCCCGCGCGCCGTCGGCCGAGGCAAGCGGGGCCGGGGTGCCGGCCGGGATGGGGAGCATGCCGGGCCCGTGCCGGCCCCCCGGCGCCGGCCCCTTGAACCGGCCCCTTGAACCGGCCCCTTGACGAACATTCCTGGAATGGTTCGTTCTCTGTTAGCATGTTGTCCATGGATAAACACATAAGCTTTTGGCAACTTGCCATGATGACCACCCGGGCCGAGGCGGTACGCTACCTGGCCATTACCGCTTTTTTTGCCCTGGTCGCGTGGGGGATAGGGCGGCTGCCGCGCTGGCGGCGGCCGATCCAGTCCAGGCCCGTCGAGGGCCGCCAGCTGCGCCGGGAAGCGCTGCTTTCGATTGCCAGCATCGTGATCTTCGGCCAGATCTTTCCCTTGCTGCTGGCGCTGGGCTTGCAGCCCCACATGCGCTTTTACCGCGACATCGGCGAGTACGGCTGGGGCTATTTTTTCCTCAGCATCGTGCTGATGATGGCGATCCAGGACACCTGGTTTTACTGGACGCACCGGCTGATGCACCACCGCCGCCTGTTCCGCATCTTCCACCGCACCCATCACCTGTCCACCAATCCGACCCCCTTGACGACCTACGCCATCCATCCGCTGGAGGCCATCGTGGACAGCGGCGCCCATGTGCTGGTGCTGTTCGTGCTGCCGGCTCACTTCCTGGCCCTGTTTATTTTCTCGTGGATCAACATCGCCTGGGCCGTGTACGGCCACCTGGGCTATGAGCTGTTCCCGCGCGGCTTTGCGGGCCATTGGCTGGGGCGCTGGATCAATACCTCGGTCGCCCACAACATCCACCACGCGCGGGCGCGCTACCACTACGGCTGGTACACGCTGGTGTGGGACCGCCTGTGCGGCACCATGGACCCGGAGTATGAGGCGCGCTACCGGCGTGGGTTCGTCCAGGACGCGCCTGCCGCATGACCCTGTTCCGCTTCCATTATTAAAGGTACAATAACCGCCTTAACGTGTATGGTGCCCTCCCGCTTGTCTGCCGGAGGGTGAAACGGGAAGCCGGTGACGCGCGGAATGTCCATTCCGCGCCAGTCCGGCGCAGCCCCCGCTGCTGTATGCCTGACGACCCCTGTCGTACGCCACTGCGCCCGAGCGCGGGAAGGCAAGACCGGGGAAGGATGACGGCAAGCCAGAAGACCGGCCATCACGATGGATTGCGCAAAACCCGGGGTGTGGTTTTGCCGGTGGGCGGTTCGTGTTGTCTTTCCCTGTTCTTCCATGCCGCGCGCACGCCGCGCGGCGTGCCTGCATGTTCGTGCAAGGGCATGGCGAGGACGCGGCTGCCTGTTTCATCATGCGTGCCTGGCACGCGGTAACTGGTACCGCCCGTGAAGACGAAAAACCCGATCCGCCACCACGCCGCGCCGCGGCGCACGTCGCCTGTTTCCATGCGCCTGGCCGCATTGGCCACCGTATCCATGCTGGCCTTGCTGGCGCTGGTTCCGCTGCCCGCGCGGGCGGCCATCCTGTTCGGCCTGGTGACCGAACGCTCGGCGCCGGTGGCGGTGGAAGCGGCGCACCGCCACCTGGCCAGCCACCCGAAAGACCGCATCGTGCTGCGCACGCCGGCGCAATTCATGGCGGCCGACGAGCGCCAGGTGGCGCAGTGGCTGGGGCAGGCCGACACCGTGCTGGCGGTCTCGCTGTTCGGCGACCCGGCGCGCCGCCTGCGCGACGCGCTGCCGCGCCACGCCAGGCCGAGGACGGCCGTGCTGGCCATGAATGGCGAGGCCACGCTGAACCTGATGAGCCGCGACGCCAGCGGCAGCCTGCAGGGCTTTGCGCCGGAGACGCTGCGCCAGCTGGCGGCCGAACAGCCGCCGGCGGCTGCGTTGCAGGCGGCCCAAGCCGATCCGGCCGCGCGCCGCTGGCTGGCGGCGCGCCAGCTGTGGCAGGCGGGCGGCGCGGCCAACACCGCCGCACTGTTCGCACACCTGCTCGATCCCGCGGTGGCGCTGGCCAGGCCGATGCCGGAGCCGGTGCTGCGGGTGCGCGCGGGCGGCCGCGAACTGGTGGACAATGCCGCCTGGGGCCAGGCTGCGCAACTGGGCTTGCAGGCGCGCCCCACGGTCGTGGTGCTGGACTTGTCGAACATGGATGGCATGGTGCCGGCGGAACTGTGCCGCGCCATCGAGCGGGCGGGCCGCCAGTGCGTGCAGGTATTGCCGCGCTGGGGCGGCGCGTCGCGCGAAGCACTGGAGCGCCTGCCGGAACTGATCGCGCCGGCGCAACCGGCCGCCGTGGTGGTGCTGCAGGATTTCGTGGTGGGCGCGGCCGAGGGACGCGAAGCCGTGTCGGAAGCGTTCCGCAAGCTCGACGTACCGCTGTTCAAGGCGATCCGCCTGTCGGACCGCACGGCGGCGCAATGGCGGCTGTCGCCGGACGGCTTGCCGCCCGATTCGGTGCAATACCGCGTGGCGCTGCCGGAATTGCAGGGCATCGGCCAGCCCATCGTGGTGGCGGCGCTGGGCCAGGCCCGGCGCGATCCGCTGACCGGCGTGGAAAACCTGCCGCCCGTGATGCTGGACGCCGAAGCGCGGCGGCTGGCCTCGCGGGTCGACCGCTGGGTGGCGCTGCGCCACAAGGCCAACCGCGACAAGAAGGTCGCGCTGATTTATTACAACCATCCGCCCGGCCGCCAGAACATCGGCGCCGACAACCTGAACGTGCCGGCGTCGCTGTTCGACATGCTGCATGCATTGAAGAGCGCGGGGTACACGGTCGGTGAATTGCCGGCGTCGCCGGAAGCGCTGCTGGAGCGCATCATGGCGCACGGCGTGAATTTGCCCGAGGACCGGGCGGCGCTGCGCGAATTGTCGGCCACGGTCAACGCCGTCAGCGCGCCCGATTATGCGCGCTGGTTCGGCGCGCTGCCGCCCCGCGTGCAGGGGGAAATGACGCGCGGCCTGCTGGGCCGGTTGCATGCCGACGTGCTGGAAGCCGAAGCGTCGGGGGAATGGCAACTGGGCCGCAAGCAGGCCGACGTGGTCATCAAGGAATTGCAACACCTGGTGGAAGGGGCCGACCACCCGCGGCGGCAGGACGCCATCCGCGACCTGGCCGCGCTGGCCGACGGCTACCACGGCTGCCTCGATGCGCGGCCGGCGCGCCGCTGCGCCGCGCTGGCGCCGTTGAGCCGCCGCGTGTCGGGTTATGGCATCGAGGGCTTGAAGGGCTGGGGCCCGGCGCCCGGCAGGATCATGGTCGACAGCGGCAAGCTGCTGGTGCCGGGCCTGGTGTTCGGCAATGTGTTCATCGGACCGCAGCCGCCGCGCGGCTGGGAAGTCGACGAGGAACTGTTGCACGCCAATACCAGCATCACGCCGCCGCACCAGTACCTGGCGTTCTACCACTGGCTGCGCGACCGCTTCAAGGCCGACGCGCTGGTGCACGTGGGGCGCCATTCCACCTATGAATTCTTGCCTGGCAAAGCCGTGGGCCTGGCGGCCGACGACTATCCCAGCCTGGTGGGCGCCGACCTGCCGGGCGTGTATCCCTACATCGTCGATGGCGTGGGCGAGGGCACGCAAGCCAAGCGGCGCGGGCTGGCCGTCATGGTCGACCACCTGACGCCGCCGCTGGCCAGCACGCCGCTGTACGACGAGCTGCTGGCGTTGCGCCAGGTGGTGGAAAGCTATGAAGCCGCCAGTTCCGAATCGCTCAAGGCGCAGGCCGCGCAATTGATGCGCGAGCGCGTGACGGCGCTGAACCTGAAGGCGGAGTTGGAGGCATCGATGGCCGACGTGCTGGAAGTGCGCGGCATCGGCTTCGACGCGGCCGACGACGACCTGCTGGCGCACGAAGTCGGCCATTACCTGACCAAGCTGCAGGAGAAATTCATGCCGTACGGCCTGCACATCTTCGGCAGGCCGTGGGAACGGCAGTCGCTCGACCTGATGCTGGACTCGATGCGTAAAGGCGGCGTGGGCGGCGACGACGTGGCGCGCAAGCTGGCCGATTCGCCGCGCCTGGAAATGCAGGCCTTGCTGGCCGGCCTCGATGGCCGCTTCATTGAGCCGGGCAAGGGCAACGATCCGCTGCGTTCACCCGACGCGCTGCCGACCGGCCGCAATTTCCATGCGGTCGACGGCGATATCCTGCCGACCAGGCTCGGTTACCAGCTCGGCGCGGCCATGGCGGCCAAGGCCATGGCGCGCAACAAGGAGGGAACCACGCCGCAGGGCAGCGAGGGCGTGCTGCTGTGGGCGTCGGACGCGGTGCGCGACGAAGGCGTGATGGTGGCGTTCACGCTGGCGCTGATGGGCGCCGAACCGGTATGGAATGCGCGCGGCATCGTCACTGACGTGCGCCTGGTGCCCGGCGCGCCGCGCCGCGATGCGCTGGTGACGACGTCCGGCCTGTTCCGCGACCTGTATCCGAACCTGAACCGCCTGATCGACCGCGCCGGGCGGCTGGCGCTGGCCGCATCGGCCGCCGCCATCGTGCGCGAGGCGCCGGACCTGAGCGAAGCGTTGCAGGCGGCGCTGGCGCCACTCGGATCAAGCGGGCCGTGGGGTGGCGAACCGCTTGCGAGCAACCGCGTCGCGCATGAATGGCTGGTGCGCCAGCGCGCATTGGCGCGCGGCGGCATGCCGGCTGCCGAAGCGGGACGGGCCGCCGCGCTGCGCATCTTTGGCGACGCGCCCGGCGCATACGGCGCTGGCGTCAACCGCCTGACCGAGCGCTCCGGCGCGTGGCGCGAACGCGACGAGATCGGCCGCGCCTACCGCAACCGCATGGGCCATGCGTATGGGCTGGACAACAGCGGTGAAGCCAGCCACGCAGCATTCGACGCGGCGCTGGACGGCATCGCGCGCACCTATCACGGCCGCGCCAGCAACCTGTATGGACTGCTGGACAACAACGACGCGTTCGACTACCTGGGCGGCCTGTCGCTGGCGGTGGAGGGGCGTACCGGGCGCGTGCCGGACGCCATGATCCTGCAGCATGCGCAGCCGGGCCAGGCCGACGTGGAACCGCTGGCGGCCGCGCTGCTCGGTGAATTGCGCGGCCGCTTCCTCAACCCGGCTTGGCTCAAGCCACTGATGGGGCACGGCTATTCCGGCGCCCGCACCATGGGACAGGAATTCCTGGAAAACCTGTGGGGCTGGCAGGTGACGCGGCCGGACCTGGTGAAGAACTGGGCATGGGACGACGTGAAATCCGTGTACTTCGACGATGCGCACCAGCTTGGCCTGCCGCAATTCCTCGCGCAGGGCAATAACGCGCACGTGAAGGCGCACATGCTGGCCATCTTCATGGTGGCGGCGGAAAAAGGATATTGGAAAACCGACGCCGCCACCATCCGCAAGCTGGGCGGCGAGCTGGCGCGCCTGGTGGCGGCCAATGGCTTGCCGGGCAGTGGCCATACGAAGCCGGACCACCCGATGTGGCAATGGCTGTCGCCGCAACTGGGCGAGGCGGAAGCGCAGGCGCTCGGCGTGGCGCTGGCCAGGGCGCGCGGGGAATTGCTGCCGCCGGCGTCGCCTGCCGCCGCGCAGGCGGCCGGCGCGCGGCCTCTCCCGGGACGGGACGCGACCGGACAGTCGGCGGCCGTGACAGCCGCCGGGACCGCCGCCGAGGCAGCCATTGCGGATCCTGCTCCCGCGCCGCGCGCCTATGAACTGGCTGAACTGGACGAACCCAGGCAAGCCCCGGTGGCGCGCGTGATCGAATTGTTGTGCGCCCTGGCGGCCGCGGCGTGCCTGTTCGGAGCAGGCCTGTGGCGCGGCATGGAACCGCCCAAGTCCACCGTCCAAGCCTTGCAGGCCGGATTGGCGCGCAGCGCGTAATCCGGCAAAGCGTCCACGCGGCGCCCCCATGTAACCTAACCTTGTGGAGAATAAAATGACCGACCCCCTGACTTTCAGCTGGCTGCACGATGGCGTCAGCCTGCTGTTGACACCGGCGCTGCTGGCGCTGCTCGGTACCTGCGCCGTTGCCGTGGCCGAAGCGGGCATTGCCTGTGGCGAACGTTTCCACGGCTTGCGCAAGTTGCGCGCCCATGGCGACGCCTCGCTGGTGCAAGCCATTGCGCGTCGCCGGCTGGAGCGCGCGGACCTGCTGTCGCGTATTCCGCCCATGCTGGGCCTGATGGCCACCATCATCCCGCTTGGCCCCGGCCTGGCGGCGCTGGGGCAGGGCGACCCGGCCAAACTCGCCAGCGCCGTCACGGTGGCGTTCGACGCGACGGTGCTGGGGCTGGTGGCCGGCATTGCCGGGCTGGTGATCGGCAAGCTGCGCCGCCGCTGGTATGAGGAATTGCTGGAATCGCTGGAGCTGCAGGACGCGCGGGATGCGCGGGATGCGCGGGATGCGCGGGACGTGCAGGCGGCGCGCCGGGAGCACGCGGCATGACGGCGCCCGCGAAAAAACGCCTGCGCCTGTATTCGCGCCTGGACGCCCGTTTCGACCACGGCGACGAAGACCCGCGCGCCAGCCTGGTCAACCTCGTCGACGTGATGCTGGTGTTCGCATGCGGCCTGATTGCCGCCATTGCCGGCGCCCACGGCGGCTTCAAGGCGCCCAAGCCGGTCGAGAAGGGCCGCCCGATCGAGCGTCCCGCGGCCGGCGTGACGCAGGCCGGCAGCGGTTTCGACCGCGTCGGCGAAGTGTACCGCGACCCGAAGACGGGCAAGCTGGTCTTGATCGAGCCGGCCCAGGCGGGCGGCAAGCCGCGCTGACCGGCCTATGTCGGATTCCACTACTTACGAGGTCACAACCATGCGCCAGATCCAGGCGACTGATTCAACCGGCGGTACGGCCGGGAAGGCGGCTGCACGGCCGGCCATGAACGCGGCTGCCGGCGTGGCCGCCTGTGCGGCCACCGAAGCCCGCAGCGGCGCGGCCGCCGTAGCGAGGGCGGCCGTGCTGGCCACTGCGCTGGCGGCCATCCACGCGGCCCCATCCTTCGCCTTCGCTGCGGCCGGCGACGCCGCGCCGGTTTCCGTGGTCCAGGTCACGGGCCACTACAATAACGCGGTCGGCACGTCGGATGCGGCGAGCCAGGGCAGCATCACGGCCGACCTGATCGCGGCCCGCCCCGCCATGCGCACCGCGGAATTGCTGGAATTCGTGCCCGGCATGATCGTCACGCAGCACAGCGGCGACGGCAAGGCCAGCCAATACTTCCTGCGCGGCTTCAACCTGGACCACGGCACCGACTTTGCCACGTTCGTTGACGGCATGCCCGTCAACATGCGTACCCATGCGCACGGCCAGGGCTATACGGACTTGAATTTCCTGATCCCGGAACTCACGCAGCGCATCGACTACAAGAAAGGCCCGTATTTTGCCGACGAAGGCGACTTCGCGTCCGCCGGCGCGGCCCATATCCGCCTGGCGGACCGCTTGCCGCAAGGGCTGGCCAGCGCGGTGCTGGGCGGGGGCGGCTACCGGCGTGCGCTGCTGGCCGATTCGTGGAGAACCGCGCGCGGCACCTTGCTGGCCGGCGCCGAAGTCAATACCAATGACGGCCCCTGGGAATTGCCGCAACGCGTGCGCAAGCTCAACGGCATGCTGCGCTACAGCGAAGGCAGCCACCATGACGGCTTTTCCATCACCGGCATGGCGTTTTCCAACCGCTGGCAATCGACCGACCAGATCCCGCTGCGCGCGGTGCAATCCGGGTTGATCGGCCGCTTCGGCAATATCGATCCGACCGATAACGGCGGCAGTAGCCGGTACAGCCTGTCGTATTCGCGGCGCATGCGCACCGACACGGGCTTGCTCGAAGCCGACGCCTACCTGCTGCATTCGGCGCTGCAATTGACCAGCAATTTCACGTATTACCTGGACAACCCCGGCGGCGGCGACCAGCACCGCCAGCGCGAACGCCGCAACGCGGCCGGCGCCAGCCTGGCGCAATCGTGGCGCGCCACATGGGCCGGCCTGGAAATGCAAAACCGCATTGGCGTGCAGGTCCGCCATGACCGCCTGGCGCCGGTCGGCATTTATGACACCGGGGCCGGCCTTGTTGCCGGCGTGGTGCGCGAAGACCGCGTGCGCGAAACCAGCGTCGGCGCCTATCTGGAAAATACCGTGCAATGGCAGCCGTGGCTGCGGACCCTGGCGGGCTTGCGCGGCGATGCGTACCGTTTCAACGTGGCCGGCGGCGACGCCGCCAACAGCGGCCGCGCCAACGCGCACATCGTGTCGCCCAAGCTGTCGCTGGTGTTCGGGCCGTGGCGGCACACCGAATACTTCATCAACGCCGGCAGGGGCTTCCACAGCAACGATGCGCGCGGCACCGTGCAGACCCGTTTGCCGGACGGCAGCCCGACCGACCCGGTCACCCCGCTGGTGGCCACGCGCGGCAGTGAAATCGGCGTGCGCTCGGAATTCGTGCCGGGCCTGCAAAGTTCGCTGGCGCTGTGGCGCCTGGACATCGATTCCGAACTGCTGTTCATCGGCGACGCCGGGGAGACCGAAGCCACGCGCCCGAGCCGGCGGCATGGTATCGAGTGGAACAACCATTATGTCGCCACGCCGTGGCTGCTGTTCGACCTGGACGTCGCCGCCTCGCGCGCCCGCTATGCCGACAGCCGGCCCGAGGGTGGCCGCATCCCCGGTGCGCTGAACCGCGTGCTGTCGTTTGGCGCCACCGTGCGCGACGCGGGACGGTGGTCGGGCAGCTTCCAGCTGCGCCATTTCGGCCCGCGGCCGCTGGTGGAAGATGGCGGCGTCAAGTCCGCGTCCACCACGCTGGCGTACCTGCGCGCGGGCTTGCAGCTGGCCCGGCGCACCAGCGTCGCGCTCGATGTGTTCAACCTGTTCGACCGGCGCGCCAGCGATATCGATTACTACTACCGTTCACGCCTGCCGGGCGAACCGGCAGAAGGCGTGGACGACATTCATTTCCATCCGGTCGAGCGCCGCTCGCTGCGCGTCACGCTGGCGCACCGCTTTTAGAGCCTGGCGGCAGGCTTGCCGGCCTCACGCGCCCGGGCCATTGCCGGCGGCTATCGGGCGCCGGCAGACGCCAGCCCGTCAGCCTGGATACCCGCCGGCCTGGCGCGCCTGTGCGATGAAGGCTTGCACGTAATCGACGCCCGCATCCGCGGCGCGTATGCCGAGGTGGATTTGCTTGCGGATGCCGGCATGCCCCAGCCGCACCGTGCGCAGCGGCAGTTGCGGCGCGTAGTCGGTCACCAGCCATTTCGGCAGCGCCGTCACGCCGCGCCCGCTGGCCACCATTTGCAGCATGATGTCGGTGGTCTCGATGGTCTTGTGCCGCGTCGGCAGGCAATTGGCCGGAAGCAGGAACAGGTTGTAGATGTCGAGCCGGTCGACCGGCACCGGGTACGTGATCAGTGTTTCCTCGGCCAGTTGCCGCGGCGTGATTTCATCGAGTCCCGCCCAGCGGTGCCCGCTGTGCACCACCAGCACCTGTTCATAGTCGAACACGGGTTCAAACACCAGGCCAGGCTTGTTGACCGGGTCCGGCGTCACCAGCAGATCGATTTCATAGCCGAACAGCGCGCCGATGCCGCCGAACTGGAATTTCTGCTTGACGTCCACGTCGACCAAGGGCCACGCGGCCAGGTAGGGCGACACGATCTTCAGCAGCCACTGATAGCACGGGTGGCATTCCATGCCGATGCGCAGCGCACCCCGCTCTCCTTGCGCGAACTGGCGCAGGCGCTCTTCCGCCAGCTGCAGTTGCGGCACGAGGCGTTGCGCCACCGCGTGCAGGAACTGGCCGGCCTGCGTCAGGCGCAGGCTGCGGCCTTCGCGCAGCCAGATATCGGTGCCCAGTTGCTGTTCGAGTTTCCTGATGCTGTGGCTGAGCGCCGATTGGGTCACGCACAACACGTCGGCGGCCGCGGTCAGCGAACCCTGTTTTTCGACTTCCAGCAGGATCGTCAGGTGAATGCGCTCAAGCATGAGTGAAACTCATTGATGTGTGAGAAATGACCATTTTACTTCATCGATCCGGGTCTCTACCATGGCTCTATTGCCAACATTGAACAGGAGTTTTCATGGTCACGGTCCATAACCTCGGCTTTCCCCGCATCGGCGCCCGGCGCGAATTGAAGTTCGCGCTGGAGTCGTACTGGAAAGGCGCGTCCAGCCGCGGCGAGCTGCTGCAACTGGGCGCGCAACTGCGCCGGCGCCACTGGCGCCAGCAAGGCGCGCTCGATTATGTGCCGGTCGGGGATTTTTCCTTCTATGACCAGGTGCTGGACATGAGCTTCACGCTTGGCAACGTACCGGACCGGGTGCGCGGCCTGCAGGGCGACGCGCTCGACCAGTATTTCCGCGTGGCGCGCGGGCGCTCGGCGCAGGATGCGGAGCACCACGGACAACATCACGAACAACATCATGAACAACACCAGGCTTGCTGCGGCGGCGTGGCGGCAGGTGAAATGACGAAATGGTTCGACACGAATTACCATTACATCGTGCCCGAATTCTCGGCCGCCACGGCATTCCGGCTCGACGCCTCTCGCCTGCTGGAGCAATTGGCCGAAGCGCGGGAACAGGGCGTCAAGGCCAAGCCGGTGATCGTCGGCCCGGTCACGTACCTGGCGCTGGGCAAGGCCAAGGATGGCTCGCGCAAGCTCGACCTGCTGGACAGCCTGGTGGCGGTGTATGCGCAACTGCTCGACATGCTGGCCGCGCAAGGCGTGGAATGGGTACAGGTCGATGAACCCATCCTGGCGACGGAGCTCGATGGCGACTGGCAGCACGCGTTCAATTACACCTATCACCAGTTGAAGGTGTGCCGCGTCAAGCTGCTGGTGGCCACGTATTTCGGGCAGTTGCAGGAAAACCAGTACCTGGCGGCCAATCTGCCGGTGGCCGGCCTGCACGTGGACGCCGTCAATGGCCACGACGATATCCGCCCGCTGGTGAACCTGCTGCCGCCGCATAAAGTGCTGTCGCTGGGCGTGGTCAATGGCCGCAACATCTGGAAGACGGATTTGACGGCGGTGCTGGACTGGCTGGAACCGCTGTACCGGCAGCTGGGCCAGCGCCTGTGGATCGCGCCATCGTGCTCGCTGCTGCACGTGCCGGTGGACCTGGACGGCGAACAGGCGCTCGACGGCACCATCAAGTCGTGGCTGGCGTTCGCCCTGCAAAAGCTGGACGAGTTGCAAGTGCTGGCGCGGGCGCTGCGCGAGGGGCGCGCCGCCGTCCGCGACGCGATGGAGGCCAACCGCGCCGCGCTGGCGTGCCGAAGGGGATCGCCGCGCGTGCACAATCCCGCCGTGCAGCAAGCCGTGGCGCGCATCGACGCGGCTTTCGCGTCGCGCCGCAGCGGCTATGCCGAACGCGCCGCGCGCCAGGCCAAGCTGCTGCAACTGCCGGCCTATCCGACCACCACCATCGGCTCGTTCCCGCAAACCGCGGAAATCCGCCAGGCCCGCGCCGCGTTCAAGGCCGGTACGCTGGACCGGGACGGATACCAGGCCGCGATGCGGGCGGAAATCGCGCGCAGCGTGCGCGAACAGGAAACGCTCGGGCTCGACGTGCTGGTGCACGGCGAAGCGGAGCGCAATGACATGGTGGAGTACTTCGGCGAACAGCTCGACGGCTATGCGTTCAGCCAGTCCGGCTGGGTGCAGTCGTACGGTTCGCGCTGCGTGAAGCCGCCGATCCTGTTCGGCGACATCCAGCGCCCGCGCGCCATGACCGTGGAGTGGACCACCTATGCGCAATCGCTGACCGGCAAGCCGATGAAAGGCATGCTGACCGGACCGGTCACGATGCTGAACTGGTCATTCGTGCGCGACGACCAGCCGCGCGCCGCCACCTGCCGCCAGCTGGCGCTGGCCATCCGCGACGAGGTGCTGGACCTGGAGCGCGCCGGCGTGCGCGTGATCCAGATCGACGAAGCGGCGCTGCGCGAAGGGCTGCCGCTGCGCAAGACGCAGTGGGGGCATTACCTGGACTGGGCGGTCGGCTCGTTCCGCATCGCCGCCAACGGCGTGCAAGACCAGACCCAGATCCATACCCACATGTGTTATTCGGAATTCAACGACATCATCGCCGCCATTGCCGCGATGGACGCGGACGTGATCACCATCGAGACGTCGCGCTCGGACATGGAACTGCTGGATGCGTTCGACGATTTCGATTACCCGAACCAGATCGGTCCGGGCGTGTACGACATCCATACCCCGAACATTCCGAGCCGCGAGCACATCGTGCAATTGATGAAAAAGGCCGCGCGGCGCATCCCCGCGGCGCGGCTGTGGGTCAATCCCGATTGCGGGCTGAAGACGCGGCAATGGCATGAAGTGTTGCCGGCGCTGGCCAACCTGGTGGCGGCCGCGCGCGAGTTGCGCCAGTCGGCATGACGGCGCGCCGGCCGCCATGCCGCTCCGGCGGCAGGATGGGGGCCGGCGCTTACAGCTTCAGCGACTGTTTCAGGGTCGGGCCCATCGGGAACTTGAAGGTCGGGGTCATGAACCACTTGTTGTAGATCTTCGCCAGTTCGCCGGACGACGCCAGCTTCGCCAGCGTGGCGTCGGCCAGCTGCTTCAGTTGCGGGTTGTCCTTGCGGATCATGATGGCGATCGGGTCGCTGGACAGGGTATCGGTCAGCAGCGTGAACTCCTTCGCGTTGCCGGACGATGCGGCCAGCCGCACCAGTTGCACGTCATCGTGCACGAAGGCGTCGACCTTGTCCTGCTGCAGCGACTTGAACGATTCGCGCGTATCGAGCGATTTCACGAACTGGATGTGCAGGCCCTTGTCGAGGTCGGCCTTGGCCAGCAGCGGCGCGCCCGAGGCGCCCTGGTTGACGATCACGCGCTTGCCTTTCAGGTCGTTGACGGAATGGATGCCGGACGCGGTTTTCACCATGACTTTCGTGTCGGCGAAGAAGATCGGCTGCGAAAACGCGACGTCGGCCGCGCGCTGCGGGGTCACGGACGTCGCGCCGCATTCCAGGTCCGCCGTGCCGTTCTTGACCTTTTCCACGCGGTCGCTGGACGTCAGCGGCACGTAGGTGACCTTCAGGCTGGCCGGCGCCATGGATTTGCGGACCGCTTCCACGATGTGCTCGCACAGTTCAATGGTGTAGCCGGCCGGGCGCTGGCCTTCCGCAAACGAAAACGGCGCGGCCGAGTCGCGGTAGCCGATCCGGATCTCCCCGCCGGGCGCCAATGGCGTGTCGGCCGCCTGGGCGGCGCCGGCCAGCAGGGTGGCGATGGTGGCAAACGCGGTTGCCAGCGTGGTCATCTTGTTGCGCATGATCAGTCTCCTCGGGGGTAAATGCCTGAGTAACAGCAAGCGCCGTGCCAGCATGTTGCCTTGAGGTAAGTATCTGATATTTATGAAGGTCGCTCCGCAGGGAGCGGGGGCGGCGTATCAAAACCCACACGGGCCGCCGGCGCGCGGTATCAAAAATGTGACTGGAATCTATACACCATCTTTACAGCCGCTTCTGTACCGTTGCGCCATCGCGTTAATGGAACCGCACCCCAATGGACCACAGCAAAACCCGGCTTTCCGCCCTGACCCTGGCCGCCCTCGGCGTCGTGTACGGCGACATCGGCACCAGTCCCCTGTACGCCATGAAGGAAGTCTTCGCCCCCCAGCACGGCATCGCGCCGACCCCGGCCAATGTGCTGGGCGCGGTGTCGCTCATCATCTGGTGCCTGGTCGTCGTCGTGTCATTGAAGTACGTGGCGCTGATCCTGCGCGCCGACAACCGGGGCGAGGGCGGCATCATGGCGCTGATGGCGCTGGCCCTGGCATCCGTGACAGCCCGGTCGCGCTGGTACTTCCCCCTGATGGTGGTGGGCCTGGCCGGCACCGCGCTGTTCTTCGGCGACGGCGTGATCACGCCGGCCATCACCATCCTGTCCGCCATCGAAGGATTGCAGGTGGCGACGCCGGCGCTGGTGCCGTATGTGGCGCCGGCCGCCTGCGCCGTGGTGATCGGCCTGTACGCGGTACAGCGGCGCGGCGCCGCCGGGCTGGGACGCTGGTTCGGCATGTTCATGCTGGCCTGGTTTGGCGCGCTGGCCGGCATGGGCGTGGCCAACATCGCGCAATTGCCCGGCGTGCTGGCCGCGTTCGATCCGCGCCACGGCGTCGCTTTCTTCGTCCACAACCAGTGGCTCGGCTTTGCCGCGCTGGGCGCGATATTCCTGGCGCTGACCGGCGCCGAAGCGCTGTACGCGGACCTGGGCCACTTCGGCAAGCGGCCGGTGCGCCTGGCATGGTATGGCGCGGTGTTTCCGGCGCTGGTGCTCAATTACCTGGGGCAGGCCTCGGTCTTGCTGCGCAACCCGGCCGCCGTCGACAACCCGTTCTACTACCAATTGGGGCCATGGAGCATCGTGCCGCTGGTGGCGCTGTCCACGGTTGCCGCCGTGATTGCCGCGCAGGCCACGATTTCCGCCACGTTTTCCGTGGTGCAGAGCGCGATTTCACTGGGCTTTTTGCCGCGCATGGAAGTGCGGTACACCAGTGAACGGGAGATCGGGCAAGTCTATATCCCGCTCGCCAACTGGCTGCAGCTGGCCATCGTGCTGCTGGCCGTGGCGGGTTTCGGCTCGTCGGACAACCTGGCGGCCGCGTATGGCATCGCGGTCACCATCACCATGCTGGCCACGACCGTGCTGACATTCTTCGTGATCCGCCACCAGTGGCGCTACAACCTGCTGCTGTGCTGGGCCGCCACCGGCTTCTTCCTCGCGATCGACCTGGCGTTCTTTGCCGCCAACAGCCTGAAGATCGCCCATGGCGGCTGGTTCCCGCTGGTGATGGGCGCGGTCATGATGACGGTGATGCTGGTCTGGCGCACGGGACGCAAGGCCGTGTTCGACAACCTGCAGCAGCACGCCATCCCGCTGGGCGCTTTCCTGGACAGCCTGTTCGTGTCGCCGCCGCTGCGCGTGCCCGGCACCGCCGTTTACTTCCGCGCCGAGGGCGACGGCGTACCGCACGCCTTGCTGCACAACCTGCTGCACAACAAGGTGCTGCATGAGCAAACCATTTTCCTCACCATGATCAACCGCGATATTCCGTACGTGCCGCCCGAGTCGCGGATCGACTTGTCGGACCTGGGCCACCAGTGCCTGCAATTGAATATCCACTATGGATTCAAGGACGACCGCGATATCATCGGGGCGCTGGAGCTGGCGTCGCGCCACGGGCTGGACTGGCAATT
Organism: uncultured Pseudoduganella sp.; assembly: GCA_966211685.1. Lineage (GTDB taxonomy): Bacteria > Pseudomonadota > Gammaproteobacteria > Burkholderiales > Burkholderiaceae_D > Rugamonas. The sequence continues at coordinate 2,793 of CBIHOX010000035.1, read as the reverse complement.
GATGGAGACCTCGTTCTTCATTGCCCGCCAGACCGTGATCCCGGCGGCGGGCGGCCGCATGCCGCTGGCGGGCGATATCCTGTTTGCCGCCATGTCGCGCAACGCCCGCGACGCGGCGGAATACTATAAAGTGCCGGCCAACCGCGTGATCGAACTGGGCACGCAGGTGGAAATCTAGCGCTTTGGTGGAAGAATTCAGGGAAGAAGCGCAGAAAAAGCGGGGGAAAAGCGGCAGTGAACAGGCAACGGGTCGATGTATTCAGGGGCGTGCTGATCGCGCTGGCGGCGTGCAGCGTGGCGACGCTGGCCGTGACGCCATTCCGCGGCGTGCTGCTGGATGCCAACCTGGCGCTGTATTACCTGCTGATCGTGGTATGGCTGACGGTGAAGGCCGGCCGTGCCGCCGGCTTTGCCGGAGCCGTGGTGGCCGTGTTGCTGTTCGACGTGTTCCTGGTGCCGCCCTACGGTTCGCTGACCGTGCACGATCCACAGCACGTGCTGACGTTCGGCATGCTGCTGGCGGTGGCGCTGGCCACAAGCCGCCTGGTCGATGGCTTGCGCACCCAGACGCTGCTGGCGGAAACGCGCGAACAGTTGTCGGAATCGCTGCGCGCGATGGGCGACGCGCTATTGTCTGCGGAAAACGCGGAAGACGTGCGCCGCATCGGCGAGCAATACGTCGGCGGCATGTTCGATGCGAAGGCGTGGATATTGCCGCCCGATTTCACGGCCGGCGCCGGCGAAGATCCGCGCCTGACCGTGGCCATGCGCCAGATCGCCGCCGCCATGCTGCGCCAGCGGCCCGGTGGCGCGCTGCCAGCCGCCGGTTCGCCCGTGAGTTCGGCAGGCGTCACCTACGTACTGTTGCAGGCGCGCGGGCGTATTGCCGGCGTCATGCTGCTGGTGCTGTCCGGGCGCGTCGCGCACTTGAACGGCAACCAGGAGCGTTGGCTGCAGACGGCGTCGGTGCAGTTGGCGCTGGCGCTGGACCGCGTGCACAGCATCGACGCCGCGTCCCGGGCGCGGCTGGCGGAAAAGAATGAGCGCTTCCGCAATTCCATCCTCAGCAGCATTTCACATGACATCCGCACGCCGCTGACCACGGTGGTGGGGCTGGCGGAACAGCTGGCGGACCAGCTGGCGGAACAGCAGGCTGTAGCATTCATGGAAACAGCGGCATCCCCGGCGGCAAACCCGTCGGCACCACAGCAGGCACCCCAGCAGGCACCCCAGCCGGCCCGGCCATCGGCGCCGCGACCGGGCCACGCCGGCGCAGCCGCCGATAGCGCCGACACCGCGGCGCGCCTGCACCGCGCCGCGCTGCGCATGGATGGCACCGTGACCAACCTGCTGGACATCGCGCGGTTCAGCCAGCATGGCATCGCCATCAACACGGACTGGGCCTCCATCGATGAAGTCATCGGCAGCGCGATCCAGGCGCAGCGGCACGGCGGCGCGGCGGCCGGCATCGCGTTCGAGACGGCCGTGCGCGGGCCGGTGGCGCTGGTGCGCTTCGACGCGCTGCTGGTGGAAAAAGTGCTGTGCAACCTGCTCGACAATGCGGTGCGCCACGGCCACGGCGCCACGCGCATCGCCGTGCGCGCGCATTTCCTGCGCGGGCGCCTGCTGGTGACGGTGGCCGACAACGGCTGCGGCTTCAGCCACCGCCTGCAGCCGGCCAATGTGCTGGCGCCCGACGGCGACCGGCCGCGCGACCATGGCGGACTCGGACTGTCGATTTGCCGCGCGGTCTGCGACGCGCATGGCGGGCGCCTGCGCGTGTTCGGCCGGCCGGGCAGGGGATGTTGCGCGGTGTTCGCGCTGCCGGCGCCCGATCCGATCCCGCTGGACACCATGCCGCCCGATGACGTGCCGCCCGACGCCGCGACGCTGGAAGTCACGCCGGCCAATCCTGTACCGGCCAATCCCGTACCGTCCGGCGCCGCGCCGCCGGACGCCATGCGGGTCACTGATGAGGAAAAACGCCATGATCGTGGTGATTGAAGACGACGCCGATATCCGGCGCATGCTGGTGTCCACGCTGGAAGGGCAGGGCCATCACACGGTGGCGGCCAGCCGGGGCCAGGATGGCTTGCGCCTGCTGTCCGATGGCGAGCCGCTGCTGTTGCTGGTCGACCTGGGCCTGCCCGACATGGATGGCGGGGAACTGGTGCGCCAGTTGCGGGCGCGCACCGCGGCGCCCATCATTATCGTCTCGGCGCGCCAGATGGAAGCCGAAAAAGTCGCCGCGCTCGACGCGGGCGCCGACGATTTCGTCACCAAGCCGTTCGGCGTGCCGGAATTGCTGGCGCGGGTGCGCGCCCACCTGCGCCGGCACGCCGGCGCGCAGGGCGAAGCCGCCAGCATGGTCGCGTTCGGCGACGTGGTGCTGGACCTGCAGCGCCGCGCGGTGGAACGCGGCGGCCAGCCGGTGCACCTGACGCCGACCGAATTCAAGCTCCTGGAAACGCTGGCCACCAGCGAGGGCAAGGTCTTGACCCACCGCGAACTGCTGCGGCGCGTGTGGGGCGTGGGTTACCTGGAACGCACGCACTACCTGCGCATCCACATGGCGCACCTGCGCGGCAAGCTGGAAGAAAACCCCACGCAGCCGCGGCATTTCCTGACCGAGACCGGCATTGGATACCGGTTCCAGCCCTAGCGCTCATTCCGCCCGGGTCATCGTGGCGTAATCGCCGCGTTCCCGCAAGCATTCCTGCGCCGCGCGGAACGCGTCCACCGCCAGCGGCGCGCCGCAATAGACGCTGGCGTGCAGCAGCACTTCCTGCAATT
>CBIHOX010000034.1:0-46962 GCA_966211685.1 uncultured Pseudoduganella sp. | reverse complement strand
AGTGATTTTGGTGCCTGGCCCCTTTCGTACTATCGTTCGCGTGGTCAGCGATAGGTAACGCTGCCGTTTTCACCGAGCCATTCCAGGTGCGCAAAGTTGTTGAAGTACGACAGGCTGGTGCGCCCGGTGCGGTGGTGCAGCTTGGTCACCGAACCGTTCGCAATGGTCCAGTTTAATTCCATGGTCTTGTGGTCCGGCAAGCCCAGCAAATGCTTGCACAGCGCGGATATCACGCCGCCCGACGTGAACACGATGGTCGACGATTCCGCCGTCTCCGCCTGCTCCGTCAAGCGCTGCAAGGCCGCCACGCAGCGGTCCTGGAAACCCTGCCACGTTTCCGAATAATCGCCGTCATGCCGCCCGTCCATCCAGCGCCGCATGGCCGCCACGAACACGTGCTCGAACACATGTTTCTGCTCCGGCTGTTGCGCGATATACGCCTTGAACTGTTCGGGGCTGGCGAATTCCGGGCAATGCTTGACGATGACTTCCACATGGTTGAATTCCGCAAAGCCCGGGTCGGTCACCCATTCCACGTCCACCAGCGACTGGCGCGGCATCGCGCCCAGGCACGTGTCGGCGGTCTGGCGGTGCCGCACCATGCCGCCGCACACCACCCGCTCGAACGACTGGTGGCAATTGCCGAACCACTGGCCCAGCAGACGCGCCTGCTCGAAGCCCAGCGCCGATAACTGGTCGTAATTGGCCGCGCCAAATGACGCCTGGCCGTGGCGTATCAGGTAAATCTGTCCCATGCTGCACACTCCCACTGCAATTGATTTCCTCCAGCTTATCGCGCACACTAGAATTCATCAAATGAATAGTTTTTATTCAATTTAATAAATTCCATGCATATATCAAAGGTCGACCTGAACCTGTTCGTGGTGTTCGATGCGATCTATACGGAACGCAGCCTGACGCGCGCGAGCCAGAAAATGAACTTGACGCAACCGGCCGTCAGCCACGCGCTGGGACGCTTGCGGCAATTGCTGGATGATCCACTGTTCGAGCGCCAGGGCCATGAAATGGCGCCAACGCCGCTGGCGCGCAATATCGTCGGCCAGGTACGCAGCGCGCTGCGCGGGCTGGAATTGACGGTCAACAGCGCCGAGCGCTTCGATCCGGCCACCAGCGAGCGCACCTTCACCTTGGCCATGCGCGATGTGGTGGAACCGAACCTGCTGCCGCCGCTGATGGCCGCCATTGCCGCGCAGGCGCCGCTGGTGGGCGTCAACGTGCTGCGCGTGGCGCGCACGGAGCTGGAAAGCGAACTGGCGGCCGGGACGGTCGATGCCGGCATCGACGTGCTGTTGCCGCTGTCCGAGCACATCCGCATGCTGCGCCTGCCGGCCGACGCCACCGTGGTGTTCGCCAGGCGAGGCCACCCGCACGTGCAGGGCGGACTGGACCTGGAACAGTACCTGCGCCAGCAGCATATCCAGGTCAGCGCGCGGCGCAGCGGCCCCAGCCTGGAAGACGTGGAACTGGCGCGGCGCGGTTTGCAGCGCCGCATCCGCATGCGCTGCCAGCACTATTACACGGCATGCAGCGTCGTCAGCCAGACGGATTTCTTGCTGACCATGCCGGCGCGCTACGGCCGCGTCCTGAACCAGCAGTTCGACCACCAGATCCTGCCGCTGCCGCTGGCGCTGCCGGCCATCGACAACCATTTGTACTGGCACGCCAACGTCGACCACGATCCGGCTCACCGGTGGCTGCGCGAGCGGATCGCGGAAGCCATTGCATCGCTGCCGGAATGACGCCGTCACGGTCCTGGCGCGGCGTGACGTGGTTTGCGCAATGCCCGCCCGCGGTTGGCCAGTTGCGCGCCCTCGCTCCCCGCTCCCATCGCTTACGCCCGGACATGCGGCCAAACGTGCCATCGGGGCGGGACAGCCTCAATGCCAGGCCCATTGCAGCGACAGGTGCATGCCCAGCACCATCAGCGCCAGCAGGAAGCAGCGGCGGAACAGCGCCGGCCGCATGCGCCCGCGCAGCCGCTGGCCAATGAACATGCCGGCCAGCGCCGGCAATTGCGCCAGGAACGACATCCCGGCCATGGCAGGCTGCCACGCATCGCGCGCGGCCAGCAGGACGGCCAGCGCCACGGTCGACACGGTGAACGACATGCCCATGGCCTGCACCAGTTCATCCTTGTCCAGTTCCAGCGCTTGCAAATAAGGCACGGCGGGCACCACGAACACGCCGGTGGCCGCCGACAGCGCCCCGGTCACGGCGCCCGCCAGCGGCGACAGCACGCCTTCCATGGCCGGCGACACGCGCCAGCGCACGGCCTTCAATCCCAGCAGCGCATACGCCACCAGCGCCATGCCCAGCGCGCCCGCCGCCCACGGCGCATCGAGCGCCGCCATCCCGGCCAGCAGGGTGCCGGCGCAGATACCGGCCAACATCGGCCACAGGCGTTGCAGCAGCGGCAGCACAGGCGCGCCCGACAACAGTTGCCAAAGGTTCGTCAAAAGCGAAGGCACGACCAGCAGCGCGGCCGCCTCCACCGGCCGCATGACGAGGCTCAGCATGGCCACCGCGACGGTCGGCAATCCCATCCCCGTGATGCCCTTGACGGCGCCGGCCACGGTAAAAACCAGCGTCACATAGATGATGTCGATGATGTTGTCCATGGCTGCAGTCTGGCATGCGGAACCTGCCCCGCCAATCTGGCATATACTCAGGCTGGTTTCGTTTTATCCGAAGGCTGACCGGGGTTCCGACTTCCATGCGCTTTGACTTCACCGACTTGAAACTGTTCCTGGCCGTGGCGGAAAGCGGCAGTATCACCGCCGGCGCGGAACAGGTGCACCTGGCGCTGGCGTCGGCCAGCGCCCGCATCCGCGGCATGGAAGACATGCTGGGCGTGCCTCTGATGGAGCGCGGCCGGCGCGGCGTGGAGCCGACCGATGCGGGCCGCACGCTGCTGCACCATGCGCGCGTCATCACGCAGCAGATGCAGCGCATGCGGGCCGACCTGGGTCAGCACGCATCCGGGCTGAAAGCGCAGGTAAGGGTTCTGTGCAACACCTCGGCGCTGGCGGAATTCCTGCCCGACGCGCTGGCCGGGTTCATGGCGGCGCACCCGCAAGTCAACATCGACCTGGAAGAGCGGCTGTCTTACGACATCGTGCAGGCCATGCGCGACGGCCTGGCCGACATCGGCGTGATTGCCGATTCTGTCGATTACAGCGGCTTGCAGACGTTCCCGTTCCGCGACGACCAGCTGGTGCTGGCGATGTCGCCCACCCACCCGCTGGCGCACCGCTTGAAGCGCCGCCGCAGCGCCGCCTTCGAGGAGGCGCTGGCTTACGAATTCATTGGCCTGGCCGGCGACAGCGCACTGCAGAAATATGTGGCGGAGCAGGCGGCCAAGGCCGGCAAGCGCCTGGCCTACCGGGTCCGCCTGCGCAGCCTGGACGCGGTGTGCCGCATGGCGGCGGCCGGCGCGGGCGTCGCTGTCCTGCCTGAATCGGCCGTCCTGCGCGCCCAATCCGCCATGGCCCTCCGCCACGTCAAGCTCACCGATCCCTGGGCCATCCGCAAGCTGCTGATCTGCGTGCGCGACTTCGCCACCCTCCCCGGCTACGCCCGCGAACTCGTCACCGCCCTGCAAGCCCCATAAACAACGCCCCGGGGTCAGGCATGCGATCATGCATTCATCCCCGGCAAACCCCATGGGGCCAGGCGTGCGATCGTGCATTCATGCCCCTGCTACAGAGGGGTGGAACGGCGTCCGGCGACGCCTGCACCGCAATCCGCCTCCTTCGATACATTCGACACGGCGCTGCCGCAGGATGACAGAGCGGTCGCCGGCCACGCGCGCGGCGCAAGGCGAGCCGCGGTAGCAAGGGCTGTGCAACGGCGGGGCGCGCCAGGGAGCGATGGCGAACGCACGAACGCACGCCTGGCACCATGGGGTCTGGGTAGGGGGCAATGCACGAATGCACGCCTGGCACCATGGTGGTCAGGGGCAGGCGTTGCTGCCTGCGGCGAGGGCGAGGACGCCTTTGGAGACGGCGGCGGACAGGCGGGACATGGCGCGGCGGTGGGCGGCGACGACGGCGTCGTAGCTGTTTTCCGCCGGTTCCTCGGCCACCGTGCGGCAGGCCAGCACCTTGGCCTGGCCGGCGCGGCGCACGCTCCAGACCGCGTCGATCAGCGCGGATTTGCCCGGCGTGGATTCGAAGCGCTGGATGCTGGCGCTGATGCGGTAGACCGGGGCGGCGTCCGGGGCCGCGGTGCGGTAGACGTCCACCGCGCCCAGTTCACTGGTGATGCCGAGTGACAGCGCCTGGCTGATTTCCGACGACAGCGGGGCCGCCCAGCGCTGCTGTTCCAGCAGTTCCACGCGGCCTTCGTCCACCGTCACCACCAGCTGGCTGCGGTTGACCTGCTGCGGCACCGCGACCGCCGCCAGCTCGAAATACAGCGGCGCGCGCGCGGCCGATGGCGCCACCGCGGCCGGCAGGCCGGCGCTGAGGCTGTAAAACCGCTCCGGCGGCGATGAGTGCGCGCAGCCCGCCAGCACCGCAACCGACAACAGCGTGGTAAATGTGTGTTTCACTTGCCGTCTCCCTTCTTGCCGCGCAATAGCGATTCCGGATGGCGCTCCAGGTAATCCGACAACGCGTTCAACGATTGCATGGTTTGCGTCAATTGCTGCAGCGCTTCGCGCAAGTCCGCCTGCACCGGCGCATCCTTTTGCAGCAATTGCTCGGCCGCCGCGAACGTCTGCTTGGCCGAGGCCAGGGTCGACTTCATTTCCGGCATGGTTTCCTTGTCCAGCTGGCGCAGCAGCGCATTGGCGTTCTTCAGCGTGGTATTGAGGTTGTCGCCGATCTGGTCGAACGGCACCTTGTCGAGCTTGCGCGCGATGCTGGCCAATTGCGTCTGCAATTCCTCCAGGCTGTTCGGGATGGTCGGCAATTCCAGCGGCGATTGCGCCATGTCCATCTTCACCGACGGCGAATTCGGGAAGAAGTCCAGCGCGATGTACAGCTGTCCCGTCAACAGGTTGCCGGTGCGCAGTTGCGCGCGCAAGCCGCGGCTGACCAGGCGCTCCAGCACTTCCGGCCCCACCTTGTCCGGGTCCGCCGCCAGCTCCTGGCGGAAACGCTTGCCCAGGCGCGCCGGATACATGTCCACCGTCACCGGCATGCGGAACCCCTTCTTCACCGGGTCGTAATCGACGCCCACCGAGCGCACCTCGCCCAGTACGATGCCGCGGAAGTCCACCGGGGCGCCGACGGCCAGCCCGCGCAGCGACTGGTCGAAGTAAAACACGCTGGTGATGGCTTCCCCATCCGGCTCGCGCAGCGCGCTGGCCTGGTCTTCCGCCAGCAGGAAATGGGCGCCGGCCGCCGCCGCGGCTTCCGGCTTGCGCCCACCCGGCGTTTCAAAGGCGATGCCACCCACCAGCAGCGCCGCCACCGATTGCGTGTTGACCTTGAAGCCGCTGGAATCGAGCCGCACGTCGACGCCGCTGGCGTGCCACCAGCGCGTATTCTTGCCGACGTACTGGTCGTACGGCGCATTGACGAACACCCGCATGGAAATGCCGGTGCCTTCCGGATCGAGCACGTAGTCGGTCACCTGCCCGACCTGGATGCGGCGGTAAAACACCGGCGCGCCCACGTCCACCGACCCCAGGCTTTCCGCGTGCAGGCTGAAGGCCGTGCCCTTCTGGTCCACGGTCACGGGCGGCGCCCGTTCCAGCCCCGTGAATTGCGTCTGCCCCAGTTGTCCCTTGCCCGCGTCCACGCCGATGTACGCGCCCGACAGCAGGGTGCCCAGGCCGGACACGCCGCTGGCGCCCACGCGCGGGCGCACCACCCAGAACCGCGTATCGGCCGCGGTGAAGCGCTTCGCTTCCTTGCTCATTTCGATGGTCACCAGTACCTTCGACAAATCCGGGTCCAGCGCGATCGAGCGCACCAGGCCGATGTCGACGTCCTTGTATTTCACGCGTGTCTTGCCCGCCTCCAGCCCGTCGCCGCTGCGGAAACTCACCACCACCGTCGGTCCCTGGTCCAGCACCGCTTGCACCACCAGCACCAGGCCGATCAGCGCCGCCAGCAGCGGCACCAGCCATACCAGCGACGGCAGGTAGCGCCCCTTCTTATCCACTTTCGGCTCCGGCAGGCCGTCCTGTTCAGACATGTCGCACTCCATCCTTGTTCTTGATCGGATCCCAGATCAGCCTGGGATCGAATTCCAGCGCCGCGAACATGGTCAGCACGACCACGGCGCAAAACGCCAGCGCGCCGGGGCGCGGCGTCATCAGGGCCATCGCATCGAAGCGCACCAGCGCCACGCTGACGGTAATCACGAAAATATCGAGCATCGACCAGCGGCCGATGAACTCCACCATGCGGTACAGCACCGTGCGCTGCATCGGCCGCCATGGCGAACCGCGCTGCGCGGTCCACGCCAGCAGCGACAGCGCGGCCAGTTTCAGCATCGGCACCACGATACTGGCCACGAAAATGATCACCGCCAGTTCCGGCGCGCCGGTATCCCAGAAATACACCACGCCGCTGATGATGGTGTCATCCTTGTTGCCATACAGGGAATTGGTATTCAGCACCGGCAGCAGGTTGGCGGGAATATACAGGATGGCGGCGGCGATCAGGAAGGCCCAGGTGCGCGTGATGCTGTCCGGCTTGCGGCGGTGCAGCCGGCACCCGCAGCGCGCGCAGCATTGGCTCGGTGCGCCCATGGCGGCGGCCACCAGGCCACAATCGTGGCACGCCACCATCGGCAATTTCTTGTCCAGGGCATCGCGTTCGGCCGGCGCCAGCATCCTGCCCGCGCCCAGGCGGTCCGCCGTATTCCACAGCAAACGCGGGTCGAGCGACGCTTCCACCGCCATCATCAGGGTCAGTGCGCCAAAGGCCAGCAATCCGGGCTGGATCACGACCTTGGACATGCTGGTCATCTTGATCAGGCCGATCAGGATGCCGATCATCAGCACTTCCGTCATGCCCCATTCGCGCGCCTTGCGCACGCCGCGCAGCAGCCAGTGCATGCCGGGCGGCTGGCGCCCGCGCCGCAAGCCCAGCGCCACGTACAGCACGGCGCCCAGTTCAATGGCGGGAAACACGATGGTAAACAGCGCCACGCACACGGCCACCAGGCGCATGCCCTGGCCCCACATGATGCCGACCGCGCCCGGCAAGGTCGAGGTGGACGTGTTGCCATTCATTTCCAGCCGCACGATGGGCGAGAGCTGCGCAATGAAATAAATGATCAGCGCCCCCAGCGTGATGGCGACGATGCGGGTCAGGTCCGGCTCGATGCCACGGTACAGCACCGAGCGGCAACGCACGCAGCGCGCCTTGTCGCGCGGCGCCAAAGGGCGGCGGCGATGCAGCACGCCGCAATCATGGCAGCTGATCAAATCATATCGGTACACGGTGTCACGCTGGCTGAAGTCAGCCTGCATGATACGTGAAACTGGCTCAACGTGGAGCTTGCCGGTTTGACATCGCCGCTCGACGTAGAGCGCCGGCTGTCATTCCACCACGCCGGCCCGTTCCAGCATCGCGTGCAGCAGCACGTTGCACCCGGCTTCCAGGTGCTCGGCCTTGGCGTCCTCGATTTCATTGTGGCTGATGCCATCCTTGCACGGCACGAAAATCATGCCGGCCGGCGCCACGCGCGCCGCGTAAATCGCGTCGTGTCCGGCGCCGGACACCACGTCCATGGTGGAGTACCCCAGCCGCGCCGTGGCGGCGCGCACGGCGCCCACGCAATCCGGATGGAACGGGCATGGCGGATAGTACGACACGCGCTCGATCTGGATGCCCAAGCCGGTTTCCTGGCGCGTCTTTTCCACGAACGCCAGCATTTCCTCGTGCATCGTGTTCAGCAAGTCATCGCTGACGTTGCGCAGGTCGATGCTGAACTTGACCTCGCCGGGGATCACGTTGCGGCTGTTGGGGAAGACCTGCATCATGCCCACGGTGCCGCGCCCATATGGCGGATAACGGTTGGCGATGGCCACGACTTCCTGGATGATGCGGGTCGATACCTGCATCGCATCCTTGCGCAAGTGCATCGGGGTCGGGCCGGCGTGGGCCTCCATGCCCGTCACCGTGCAGTCATACCACGACAGGCCCATCACGGCCGGCACCACGCCGATCACCTTATCCGCGTCTTCCAGCACCGGCCCCTGTTCGATGTGCGCTTCGAAATAGGCGCCGATCGGGTGTTGCCCGGGCACTTCGTCGCCCAGGTAACCGATGCGCTCGAGTTCCCCGCGCACGGTCTTGCCCTCGATGTCTTTCGCCGCGTACGCGTGTTCCAGCGTGAAGGCGCCGCAAAACACGCCGGAACCCATCATGACCGGCACGAAGCGCGAACCTTCCTCGTTGGTCCAGAACGCCACTTCGACCGGCGCCCGGGTCTTGATGCCGCGGTCGTTCAGGGTGCGTATGACTTCCAGCCCGGCCAGCACGCCATAGTTGCCGTCGAATTTGCCGCCGGTGGGCTGGGTGTCGATATGGCTGCCCGTCATCACGGGCGGCAGCGTGTTGTCTTCGCCGTCGCGGCGCATGAAGACATTGCCGATCTGGTCGACCGTGATGCGCAGGCCGGCGTCGCGCGCCCAGCCGGTGACGAGGTCGCGGCCCTGCTTGTCGAGGTCGGTCAGGGTCAGGCGCTTGACGCCGCCCTTGTCGGTGGCGCCGATTTTCGCCAGCTCCATCAGGGACGCCCACAGGCGGCCGCCATTGACGCGCAACGCCGCGAGCGTATCGTCCGTTCCGGGCGGATGGGACAAATTCGTCATGCTGCTTCTCCTTGTTTTGCCGATACGGGAACAAAAGCCGGGCGATCGATGTGGCGACCCGCGCCCTCCACCGCCATCAATTGGCCGCCATGCCAGACCACCTTGCCTGCGGCCACCGTGGTGGTCGGGATGCCCTTCACGGTGCGGCCTTCGAACACGTTGAAGCCGCCCTTGTTGTGCTGCGTCTTGGCCGAGATCGTGCGCGAGCCTTCCGGATCCCACACCACGATATCGGCATCGGAACCCGCCGCCACCACGCCCTTGCGCGGATAGATGTTGAAGATCTGCGCCGCATTGGCCGACGTGACCTTGACGAATTCCGACGGCGTCAGGCGGCCGGTGTTGACGCCGGCGTCCCAGATCACCGCCATGCGGTCTTCCACGCCCGCGCAGCCATTGGGGATCTTCGTGAAGTCATCCTTGCCGGCCGCCTTTTGCTCGGCGCAAAACGTGCAGTGGTCGGTCGCCGTGGTATGCAGGTTGCCGCCCTGCAAGCCGCGCCACAGCGCGTCCTGGTGGTGCTTGCTGCGGAACGGTGGGCTCATCACGTGGCCTGCCGCGAAGTCGAAGTCCGGGTGCGCATAGACGCTGTCGTCGACGATCAAGTGTCCGGCCAGCGCTTCGCCATACACGCGCTGGCCATTGGCGCGGGCGCGCGTGATGGCTTCCAGCGATTCCGCGCAGGACACGTGCACGATGTACACCGGCGTGCCCAGCACCCCGGCAATGGCAATGGCGCGGTTGGCGGCTTCGGCCTCCACCATCGGCGGGCGCGACAGCGGGTGCGACGATGGCCCCGTCAAGCCGCGCTTGAGCAGATCCTGCTGCAGCTGGTACACCAGTTCCCCGTTTTCCGCGTGCACGGTGGGGATCGCGCCCAGTTCCAGCGCGCGCCGGAAGCTTTTCACCAGCGTTTCATCGTCGGCCATGATTGCGTTCTTGTACGCCATGAAGTGCTTGAAACTGTTGACGCCATGGTCGCGCACCAGGATGCCCATGTCGCGGTGCACCGTGTCGTCCCACCACGTGATGGCCACGTGGAACGTGTAGTCGCCGGCGGCCTTTTGCGCCCAGCCGCGCCACTGGTGGTACGCTTCGATCAGGTTTTGCTGCGGATTGGGAATCACGAAGTCGATGATGGTGGTGTTGCCGCCCGCCAGCCCGGCCGCGGTGCCGGTAAAGAAGTCGTCTTGCGTGACCGTGCCCATGAACGGCAGATTCATGTGCGTGTGCGGATCGATCCCGCCCGGCATCACGTACTGGCCGCCGGCATCGATGATGCGCGCGCCGGCCGGGGCTTCCAGGCCGGGGCCGACCGCCACCACCTTGTCGCCCTCGGTCAGCACATCGGCGCGGAAGGCGCGGTCGGCGTTGACGACGGTGCCGCCACGGATAAGTATGCTCATACTGTCAGTTCTCCGAAAGGTTGTCGATTATCGTTGCGTGGCGGGACGCAGCGCGGGCGCCGCCTTCCCTTTCATCATGACGCCGTACACCAGCGCGGAAATCGCGATGCCGACGAACCACGCATAGGTATAGATGGTCTTGAACCCGTCGGCCACGCCGGGGAAGGACGACGGGAACGCCGCGTTCAGGAAGCCGGGAATGTTCGGCAGCACGCCCACCACGAACGCCACGATGGCGGCCATGTTCCAGCCGCCGCCATACGAATAGATGCCGTCGTCGCGGTACAGCTGTTCCACATTGAGTTCGGTCTTGCGCACCAGGTAGTAATCGATGATGAGGATGCCGGCAATGGGGCCCAGCAGCGCGGAATAGCCGATCAGCCACGTGAAGATGTAGCCTTGCGTGGATTCCAGCAATTTCCACGGCAGCATCAGGATCGCGATCGACGCCGTGATGTAGCCGCCCATGCGGTAACTGATGTGGCGCGGCGCCAGCGCGGAAAAGTCATAGGCCGGGCCCACCAGGTTCGCGGCCAGGTTCACGCTGACCGTGTCGATCAACAGGATCACCAGCGCCACCAGCACCGCCACGCCGGTCATGCGACTGGCCAGGTCGACCGGGTCCCACAGCGCCTTGCCATACAGGACCACGGTGGCCGACGTGACGATCACCGCCAGCGCCGCCAGCAATCCCATCGGCACCGGCAAGCCCACCGACTGGCCCAGCACCTGGTCGCGCTGCGATTTCGCGAAGCGCGTGAAGTCGGGGATGTTCAGCGCAAGGGTGGCCCAGAACCCCACCATGGCGGTCAGCGACGGCCAGAACGTGGTCCAGAATTGCCCGGCTTTCTTGCCGCCCGCGACGAATTGCGACGGCTGGTCCAGCAGCGGGCCAAAGCCGCCGGCTTTTTGATGGACCCAGCCCAGCAGCACGAAGCAGATCAGGATCTTCAGCGGCGCGGTGTACGTTTCGAGCTTGCGGATCGCATCCATGCCGTGCACGATGTACCAGAACTGGATGGCCCAGAACGCCAGGAAGCACAGGAATTGCATGCCATTGATGCCCAGGCCCGCGATTTTTTCACCGCCGATCTCGCCGCCCAGCATCACGCCCAGCAGCGTGTAGATCATCTGGCCGCCAAACCAGGTCTGGATGCCGTACCAGCCGCACGCCACGATGGCGCGCATCAGCGCCGGCAGCCGCGCTCCCGACGTGCCGAAGGAGGCGCGCGCCAGCACCGCGTAGGGAATGCCGTACTTGGTGCCGGCGTGGCCGATGGCCAGCATCGGCAACAGCACGATGGCGTTGGCCAGGAATACGGTGAACACGGCTTGCCAGGCCGACATGCCGCCTTCGATCAGGCTGGCCGACAGCGTATAGGCCGGGATGCACATCACCATGCCGACCCACAGGGCGGCAAAGTGGTACCAGCGCCATGTGCGCTGCGCGGCGCTGGTGGGCGCCAGGTCTTCGTTCCAGAGCTGGGTGTTGCCGGACAGGTCGTTATTCACTGCATCTCTCCATTATCGGGTGGAACGGGTCGCTTGAAAGAACGGCAGGTTGAAAGAATGGCGGCTGAAAGCGCAGAGGGCGGCTTCCCCGAAGCCGCCCCGCATGGCTGCAAGTAGCGCTCAGGCGGCCTTGACCTCCCTGCGCGGATTGCGCGGATCCTGCGTCCAGTTCATGTACGGCTTGCCGGTATCCTGCGGCACCATGGTGATGCAGCCCTGCACCGGACAGGTGATTTCACACAGGTTGCAGCCCACGCATTCGTCCTTGTTGACGGTGTAGGTCGGCGTGCCCGCCGCGTCGACCGTGCGGAAGATCGACTGGTGCGACGTGTCTTCGCACGCCACGTAGCAGCGGCCGCACTTGATGCAATCGTCCTGGCTGATCTGGGCAATGACCTTGTAGTTCATGTCCAGGTATTTCCAGTCCGTGGTGTTCGGCACCGCCTTGCCCATGAAATCGCCGAGTGACCGGTAGCCTTTTTCATCCATCCAGCGCGACAGGCCATCCTTCATTTCCTCGACGATGCGGAAGCCGTGCAGCATGGCGGCCGTGCAGACCTGCACGCAGCCCGCGCCCAGTGCGATGAATTCCGCCGCGTCGCGCCAGCTGCCGATGCCGCCGATGCCGGAAATGGGCAAACCGCGGGTCTGCGGATCGCGCGCGATTTCCGCCACCATGTTCAGCGCGATGGGTTTCACGGCCGAACCGCAATAGCCGCCGTGCGTGCTGGCGTTGCCGACCGCGGGGAACGCCACCATGCGGTCCAGGTCCAGGTGCGTGATGGAATTGATGGTGTTGATCAGCGAAACCGCGTCGGCGCCGCCATTGTGCGCGGCGCGCGCCGGCATGCGGATGTCGGTGATGTTGGGCGTGAGTTTGACGATCACCGGCAGTTTCGTGTGCTGCTTGCACCAGCGCGTCACCATTTCCACGTAGTCGGGCACCTGGCCCACGGCCGACCCCATGCCGCGCTCCGGCATGCCGTGCGGGCAGCCGAAATTCAGTTCGATGCCGTCGGCGCCGGTGGCTTCGACTTTCGGCAGGATCGCGGCCCACGCGGCTTCCTCGCATGGCAGCATCAGCGACACCACGATGGCGCGGTCAGGCCACGCCTTCTTGACTTCCGTGATTTCACGCAAGTTGGTTTCCAGGTCGCGGTCGGTGATCAGCTCGATGTTGTTGAAGCCGACGACTTCGCGGTTCTTGCCGTGCAGCGCGGAATAGCGCGACGACACGTTGACGGCCGGCGGGTCTTCACCCAGGGTTTTCCAGACCACCCCGCCCCACCCCGCCTCGAAGGCGCGCACCACGTTGTACGCCTTGTCGGTTGGCGGCGCGGATGCGAGCCAGAATGGATTGGGCGCCTTGATGCCGCAAAAATTGATGCTCAGATCGGCCATTATGCAGCCTCCACTTTGGAAAGGATGTCTTGATGAATGGCCAGTGCGGCAAGTTTGCCGTGCTGTACCGCCTGCACCGTCAAGTCCTGGCCCGGCGCCACGCAATCGCCGCCCGCGTAGATGCCGGGCACCGACGTGCGGAAATGCGTATCGACGTGGATTTTCCCGCCTTCGCGCTCCATGGTGGACGCCATCGGGTCCGACAGGCTGTGTTCTTCCATGCCCTGGCCGATGGCCTTGAACACGGCGTCGGCCGGGATATCGAAGGTCACGCCGGTCCCCACCAGCCTGGCCCCATCGAGCTTGGTGTTTTCGAAGCGCATGCCGCACACGCGGCCCGCGTCGTCGAGCAACACCTGCTTCGGCGCGGCCCACGTGCGCATGCGCACCTGGTTGGCTTTCGCGATGTCCTGTTCATGCAAGGTCGCGCTCATGTCGCCGAAACCGCGGCGGTACACCAGCGTGACTTCCTCGGCGCCCAGGCGCTGGATTTGCACGGCCATGTCGATGGCGGTATTGCCGGCGCCGATCACCACGGCGCGGCGCGGCACCGGCAATTTCGCCAGGTCGGCCGCCTGCCGCAATTCGGCGATGTAGCCGATGGCCGCCATCAAGCCCGGCGCATCCTCGCCGGTCAGCCCGAGCTGGCGCGACGCGCCCAGGCCGATGCCGAGGAACACCGCGTCATATTGCGCATGCAATTCCTTCAATTGCACGTTGCCGCCGAGGCGCTGGCCATGGCGCACTTCGATGCCGCCGATGCCGAGCAGGAAATCGACTTCCTTTTGCGCGAAGTCGTCGGTCAACTTGTATTTCGCAATGCCGTATTCATTGAGGCCGCCGGATTTTTCCTGCGCCTCGTAGATCACGACATCGTTGCCCAGCATGGCCAGGCGGTGTGCGCACGACAGGCCGGCCGGACCGGCGCCCACCACGGCGATCTTCTTGCCGGTCGACGGCGCGCGCTGGAACGGGTGTTCCTTGAACGTCATGTGGTCCAGCGCATAGCGCTGCAGCAGGCCGATCTTCACGGGCTGGCCTTCGGCGTCGTGGTTGCGCACGCACGCGTCTTCGCACAGGATTTCCGTGGGGCAGACGCGCGCGCAACTGCCGCCCAGGATGTTTTGCTTGAGGATGCCGGCGGCGGCGCCATTGATGTTTTGCTCGTGGATATTGCGGATAAAGCTGGCCACGTCGATTTCCGACGGGCAGATGCGGGTGCACGGCGCATCGTAGCAATACAGGCAGCGCGCGCTTTCGATCGCGGCCTGGCGCGCATTCAATGGCGGGGCCAGGTCAGTGAACTGTTCGCCCAGCTCGGCGCTGGACGCCTTTGGCTGGGGCAAGTGCTGGAGTGAGGCAATCATGTTGTATCCCTGGCTTTGGTTTGATCAGACTTGTTCAGCGATTCACTTCATCTGCGGGAATGCAAATTCCGCACCAGCGCTTGCCGGCGCGTTGGCCGACCCGGGCCAGCGCTGCATGACGGCCTTGTGGCGGGTATAGAAGCGCACGCCCTCGGGACCATAGGCATGGTGGTCGCCGAACAGGCTGCGTTTCCAGCCGCCGAAACTGTTGAACGCCATCGGCACCGGCAGCGGCACATTGACGCCCACCATGCCGACCTGGATCTGGCGCACGAATTCGCGCGCCACGCCGCCGTCGCGCGTAAACACCGCCACGCCATTGCCGAATTCATTGGAATTGATCAGTTCCACCGCGGCGCCGATGTCGGGCAGGCGCACCACGCACAGCACGGGGCCGAAGATTTCCTCCTTGTAGATCGTCATGTCCGGCGTCACATGGTCGAACAGCGTGCCGCCGATGAAGAAGCCGTTTTCGCGGCCCGGCACCTTGTAGTTGCGGCCATCGACCACCAAGGTCGCGCCCTGCTCGACGCCGGTGCCGATCAAGCCTTCGATGCGCTGCTTGGCGGCCGCCGTCACCACCGGCCCCATTTCCGCGCCGGCTTCCATGCCGTCGCTTACTTTCAGTGCGGCCGCGCGCGTTTTCAGTGCGGCCACCAGCTTGTCGCCGGCGTCGCCCACGGCCACCGCCACGGAAATGGCCATGCAGCGTTCACCGGCCGAACCATAAGCCGCGCCCATCAGCGCATCGACCGCCATGTCCATGTCGGCGTCCGGCATCACGACCATGTGGTTCTTCGCGCCGCCCAGCGCCTGCACGCGCTTGCCGTTGGCGCTGCCGCGCGCATAAATGTATTCGGCGATCGGGGTCGAGCCGACGAAGCTGACGGCCTGCACGTCCGGATGGTCGAGCAGCGCATCGACCGCGGTCTTGTCGCCCTGCACCACGTTGAACACGCCGTCCGGCAAGCCGGCTTCCTTCAACAGTTTCGCGTGCAGCAGCGATGGCGACGGATCGCGTTCCGACGGCTTCAGCACGAAGGTATTGCCGCAGGCGATGGCGATCGGGAACATCCACATCGGCACCATCACGGGGAAGTTGAATGGCGTGATGCCGGCCACCACGCCCAGCGGCTGGCGCATCGACCAGGCGTCGATGCCGCGCGCGATCTGGTCGGTGAATTCGCCCTTGAGCATTTGCGGGATGCCGACCGCGAATTCCACCATCTCGATGCCGCGCCCCACTTCCCCTTGCGCGTCCGAAAACGTCTTGCCGTGTTCGCGCGTCAGCATCGCGGCGAATTCGTCGGTGTGCTGCTGGCACAGCTGCAAATACCGGAACAGCACGCGCGCGCGCGTCAGCGGCGGCGTGGCGGACCAGGCGGGAAACGCGCTCGCGGCGGCCTGCACGGCGGCGCCGACTTCGTCCACCGTGCCCAGCGCCACGCGCGCCACCGGCTCGCCCAGCGCCGGGTTGTACACATCGCCATAACGGCCGCCGCGCGTGTCGACTTTTTCGCCGTTGATGAAGTGTGTGATTGTGTCGAGATTGCTCATGCTCAGGATCGTCCTTGTTCCGGTGAGGCCAACAGCGAGTCGGCCGAGACATACGGATAGCCCAGGTCGCGGGCTACCGCTTCATAAGTGACATGGCCCTGGCAAACGTTCAGGCCCGCTTTCAGGTGCGGGTTGGCCAGCGCGGCTTTCCAGCCGCGGTCCGCCAGCGCCACCGCATGGCCGATGGTGGCGTTGTTCAGTGCGAAGGTCGAGGTGCGCGCCACCGCGCCGGGCATGTTGGCCACGCAGTAGTGCACCACGCCGTCGACCACATAGGTCGGGTTTTCATGCGTGGTCGCATGCGACGTTTCAAAGCAGCCGCCCTGGTCGATCGCCACGTCCACCACCACGGCGCCCTGCTTCATTTTCGAAATCATGTCCTTGGTGACCAGCTTGGGCGCCGCCGCGCCGGGCACCAGCACGCCGCCGATCACCAGGTCCGCATCGAGCACGGTTTCCTCGATGCTGGCGGCGTTCGAATACAGCGTGGTCACGCGGTTGCCGAACGCCAGGTCGAGCTGGCGCAGGCGGTCCACGTTCTTGTCGATGATGGTCACGCGCGCGCCGATGCCGACCGCCATCTGCAACGCATTGGTGCCCACCACGCCGGCGCCGATGATGGCGATATGGCCCGGCGCCACGCCCGGCACGCCGCCCAGCAGCAAGCCCATGCCGCCCTTGGATTTTTCCAGGTGCGCGGCGCCGGCCTGGATCGACATGCGGCCCGCCACTTCGCTCATCGGCGCCAGCAGCGGCAAGCCGCCGTTCGGCCCCGTGATGGTTTCATAGGCAAAGCACACAGCGCCCGATTTCACCAGCGCGGCGGTCTGCTCCGGGTCCGGCGCCAGGTGCAGGTAGGTATACAGGATCTGGTTTTCGCGCAGCATCGCGCATTCCTGCGGCTGCGGTTCCTTGACCTTGACGATCATGCCAGCCCTGGCGAAGATTTCCTCGGCCGTGTCGACGATGGCGGCGCCGGCCGCCGCATACATGGCGTCGGTCAGCCCGATGGCCGCGCCGGCGTTTTTCTGCACCATCACCTGGTGCCCGCGCAGGGTGAGTTCCTTCACGCTGGCCGGGGTCATGCCGACGCGCGATTCCTGGTTTTTGATCTCTTTCGGTACGCCTACTAACATGGTGGTCTCCTTGTTATGTGTCGCCGGCGGCGGGCTTGTGGACCGCGCCGGCAGGCCGTGTCATGGTTTATTCCAGCGTCTTCAATACCGTGGTCAACTTCCCGAACAATTCGTCGATGTGCTTCTTCTCGAACGTCAATGGCGGCGACAGCGCGATGATGTCGCCCGTCACGCGGATCAGCACCCCGTCGGCGAACATTTTCTTGAAGGCGGCATAGGCGCGCGCGCCCGGCTTGCCGGCGATCGGCGCCAGCTCGATGCCGGCCACCAGGCCGATGGTGCGGATGTCGATCACGTGCGGCAAGCCCTTGAGCGCATGCACCGCATCTTCCCAGTAAGGCTGGATGGCTTTCGCGTTGTCGAGGATGGCCTGTTCCCTGAACACTTCCAGGGTGGCCAGCGACGCCGCGCAGGCGACCGGGTGGCCGGAATACGTATAGCCGTGGAACAGTTCGATGCCGGGCGGCGCATCCATGAACGCGTCGTGGATGAATTTCTTGGAAAACACCGCGCCCATCGGGATCACGCCATTGGTCAAGCCCTTGGCGGTGGTCATCATGTCCGGTTCCACGTCGAAGTAGTCGGACGCGAACGGCGTCGTCAGGCGGCCAAAGCCGGTGATGACTTCATCGAAGATCAGCAGGATGCCATGCTTGGTGCACAGTTCGCGCAAGCGCTTGAGATAACCCTTGGGCGGCACCAGCACGCCGGTGGAGCCGGCCACCGGCTCCACGATGACGGCGGCGATGGTCGAGGCGTCGTGCAGCGCAACGATGCGTTCCAGTTCGTCGGCCAGGTTGGCGCCATGTTCCGGTTCGCCGCGGCTGTAGGCGTTTTTCTCGAGGTTGTGCGTGTGCGGCAGGTGGTCGACGCCGGGCAGCATCACGCCGTACGGCTTGCGGTTGCCGGCAATGCCGCCGACGGAAATGCCGCCGAAGCCGACGCCATGGTAGCCGCGCTCGCGGCCGATCAGCCGGGTGCGTCCGGCATCGCCGCGCGCCTTGTGGTACGCCAGCGCGATCTTCAGCGCGGTATCGACGGCTTCCGAGCCCGAGTTGGTATAAAACACGTGGCCGAAGCGGTGGTTGCTGTACTCCATCAGCTTTTCGGCAAGGTCGAACGCGGCCGGATGGCCCATCTGGAAGGTCGGTGCGAAATCGAGCTGGCCGATCATTTCACGCACGGCCGCCACGATCTTCGGTTGCGCGTGGCCGCATGGCACGCACCACAGCCCGGCCGTGCCGTCGAGGATGGGGTTGCCGTCGACGTCTTTGTAATACACGCCTTCCGCGGATACCAGCAGGCGGGGGCTGGCCTTGAAGTCGCGGTTATTCGTAAACGGCATCCAGAACGAATTCATGGATGCTGGCCTGGACTCATTCATGCAAATCTCCTTTTTTACAACCCGTAAAAATCTTTACCAGTTGGCAAAATGATGATGCAATAATAGACAGCGGTTCCACTATGGCACAGATACACAAATAGCAAAACTCACCAACCGTACAGGTCACAAAAACGATACAGTTTCAAAAAGGAATCCAGGGTATGCGGCAGGCGGCGGCGATCATCGAACAGGAGTGCGGCCAAGGGGGCTGGCCCGTGCTGTCCATCGGGCGGACAGCGGGCAAGGGCCGCCTGGTCGACCAGATCGTGGCGGCCATTACCGGCCTGGTGGCGGAGAAGGAATTGCGGATGGGCACGAAAATGCCGTCCGTGCGGCAATTCGCCAAGTGTAATGGCGTCTCGACCTTTACAGTTGTGGAGGCGTACGACCGCCTCGTCACGCTTGGGCTGCTGTCGTCGCGGCGCGGTTCCGGCTACTTTGTCGCGCGCCAGGACGTGCCGGCGACGTTGCTTCCGCCCCACACCCCGCTGGCGACACCTGCCCCCCAGGCCGGCGTCGATGCGCTGACGCCGGACCTGTATTCCGGCGTATCGGAAGCGCTGCCGGTGGGCGCCGGCTGGCTGCCGCCGGACTGGTATGGCGAAGACACCATCCTCGACGCGGTGCGGCACGCCATGCGCATTCCGGCCAACCGCCTGCGCGGCTATGGCCACCCGCTGGGATTTCCGACCCTGCGCCAGCACATGGCGGCCCTGCTGACAGGGGAACTGTATCCGGTCGAGCCGGACCAGATCCTGCTGACCCATGGCGCCACCCACGCATTCGACCTGGTGTTGCGCACCCTGACCAAGCCGGGCGACGCGGTGCTGGTGGAAGATCCCGGCTACAGCAACCTGCTGTCGCTGATCCGCCACCACGGCTGCATCCCGGTGGGCATTCCGCGCGGCGAACAGGGGCTGGACCTGGAAGCGCTGGCGGAGCAGGCCGCGGCCACGCAGCCCAAGCTCATGTTCGTCAACACCGTGCTGCAAAACCCGCTCGGCACGTCGCTCACGCATGCCCAGGCGCACCGCCTGCTGGCGCTGGCCGAACAGTTCGACTTCTGGCTGGTGGAAGACGACATCTACCGCGAACTGGCGCCGCACAGCGCGAACTTCCCGTCGCTGGCGGCCATGGATGGCTTGCGGCGCGTGATCCGGGTCGGCAGTTTTTCCAAGACCCTGTCGCCGGTGCTGCGGGTGGGTTCGATCTCGGCCTCGAATTCATTGTTGCCGGAACTGTTGCGGGTCAAGATGCTGGCCGGACTGACCACGTCGGAAATCAATGAGCGCGCCGTGTTCCACGCGATCACCGCGCGGCCGTACAAGCGCATGGTGGAGCGGCTGGCGGCGCAGCTGGAGACCGGCCGCGCGCGCACCCTGGACAACCTGGCGGCGGCCGGCATGCGGCCGCTGGCCATGCCGCGCGGCGGCATGTTCGTGTCGGCCGGGTGGGACGCCGCGCCGACCGCGCAATGGCACGGCAAGGCCATCGCGGAACAGGCGCTCAAGGCCGGCATCCTGCTCTCGCCCAATGAATTTTTCATGCTGCGGCCCAGCGACACCGTCTGGTTCCGCTTCAATTGCGCCTACAGCGACAGCCCGCAATTGCGCACTTTCCTGCAATCCGTACGACCACGCTGAAGGAGACCTGCCCATGCCTGCGAAAATCGGACTGGCCGCCGCGCCGACCCGTATCAAGCGGCGCGTCCTCAACCGCGACAAGCTGGAAGCCGACATCGCCGACGTGGCCGTGCGGGTGTTCGCCGAGTGCGGCTACGAAGGCACGTCGATCGCCGCCATCGCCGAGGCGGCCGGACTGTCCAAGCAAAACCTGATGTATTACTACCCCACCAAGCAGGCGCTGTACCAGCGCGTGCTGGACGACGTGCTCGATGACTGGCTGGCGCGCATGGACAGCCTGGCGCACGAGGAGCACGACCCGCACGACATGCTGCGCGCCTACATCCAGGCCAAGGTGCGCTTTTCACGCGAACACCCGTGGGCGTCGAAGGTGTATGCGATGGAAGTCATCGGCGGCGCCAAGCTGTATGGCCAGCAAATCCATGACCGCGTGGTGCCGCTGCTGCGCAAGGATATCGACGTGTTCGAGAAATGGATCGCGGCCGGCCGCATCGCGCCCGTCAACGCCACGCACCTGATCTTCATGATCTGGGCCATGACGCAATCGTATGCGGATTTTTCCGCGCAAATGGCGCTGGTGCTGGGCCGCAGGCAGCTGGCGCGCAAGGATTACGACGATGGTGAGGAGACCATCGTGCGCATGGTGCTGGCGGCGGTCAGCCTGCCGCCTTCTCATGCGTAAATGGAATAGCGGTATACCAAAGCAGCATAAACGACTCAAGGCGCGCACCTAGACTCTGGAAAGTTCCAAAACTTTCCAGGAGACACAAAATGCGCAAACTCACCACATGGATCATGGCTGGCATGGTCCTGGGGATCATCGTCGGCGCGCTATGCCATGCGCATGCGCCCAATCCCGCCGCCGCCAAAGACATTGCCGGCTATTTTTCACTATTGACCGATATTTTCCTGCGGCTGATCAAAATGATCATTGCCCCGCTGGTGTTTACCACCTTGGTGTCGGGTATTGCCAGCATGAGCGACGGCGCCATGCTGAGCCGCATCGGCTTCAAGGCGTTTGGCTGGTTCGTTTCCGCATCATTCATTTCCCTGTTCCTGGGACTGCTGTTTTCCAACCTGCTCCAGCCTGGCGAGGCGCTGGGATTGACCTTGCCCGACACGGGCGCCGTCACCAAGCTGGCCACCGGTAATTTCAGCCTGAAAGATTTCATCACGCACCTGGTGCCGAAGAGTTTTGCCGAAGCCATGGCCAACAATGAAATCCTGCAAATCCTTGTGTTTTCACTGTTCTTCGGCATGGCGGCGGCAGCCGCGCGGCGCAGCGGCGCCCTCACCGTCGTCAAGCTGTGCGACGAACTGGTGCACATCATGCTGACCGTAACGGGCTATGTGATGCGTTTCGCTCCCGTCGGCGTGTTTGCCGCGCTGGCAGCCGCCATTACCGTGCAAGGCTTTGGCGTGCTGACCACATACGGCAAACTGCTGGGCAGTTTTGTCCTCGCGTTGGCGGCCTTGTGGGCAGTGCTGATCGGCGCCGGCGCGCTGTTCCTGGGGCCGCGCGTCCTTACACTGGTCAAACTGCTGCGGGAACCCATCATGCTTGGCTTTTCCACCGCGAGCAGCGAATCGGCCTATCCCAAGCTGTTGACGCAACTGGAAAAGTTCGGCGTCAATAACAAGATCGCCGGTTTCGTGCTGCCACTGGGTTACTCGTTCAACCTGGACGGCTCCATGCTGTACCAGGCCTTTGCCGCGCTGTTCATCGCCCAGGCTTACCACATCGATATGCCGTTGATGCAGCAATTGACCATGTTGCTGGTGCTGATGGTCAGCAGCAAAGGCATGGCTGGCGTGCCGCGCGGCTCGCTGGTGGTGGTAGCCGCCGTGCTGCCGATGTTCGGTTTGCCTGAAGCCGGCTTGCTGCTGATTATGGGCATCGACCAACTGTTCGACATGGCGCGCACCGGCACCAACGTGCTGGGCAACGGCATCGCCACTGCCGTGGTGGCAAAATGGGAAGGTGACGTCGCCAGCCCTGCCGCACCGCAGCACGCCGGGCCCGCAGCCGCCTGATCCCTTTCCTTCCCGTTTTTCCTTCCCGCTTCTCGTTCCCATTATGCGCCGGGCTCGTTCCGGCGTTTTTTTTTGGAGTCATCATGATTGCTAAAACCACCGTGGCAGCCCTGCTGTGTGCTTTGCTGCCCCTCTCCGTCCATGCGCGGGCGCCTGGAGACACGCTGCAACAACTGAAAGCCGGCGCCCCGATCAAGGTGGGCTACCGCGCCGCTTCCATCCCGTTTTCCATGCGCGAAGGCAGCGCCGCCCCTACCGGCTATACACTGGACCTGTGCGCCCGTATCGTCGACAACCTCCGCAAGGATTTGGCCTTGCCGGAGATCGCGGTCGCGTATGTGGAAGTGAAATCCAGCGACCGGATGCAGAAACTGGTTGACGGTGAAATCGATATCGAGTGCGGCTCCACCACCAATACCCGCGAACGCTCGGCGCAAGCAGCGTTTTCCAATACCATATTCGTCACGTCCAGCCGCATCCTTGCCCGCACGGACTCGCCGGTGCGTGGCATCGACACCTTGAGAGGCCAGCGCGTCGCCATCGCCCAGGGGGCCAGCGTGGCGCCGCTGCTGAGTGGCGTCGACCGGGAGCGCGCACTGGGGATACAGTACGTGCGCGTCAAGGATTTCAAGGAAGGTTTTGAAGCGCTGGAAAGCGGCAAGGCGGCGGCCTTCGTCAGCGACGATATCCAGTTTGCCGAATTCCTCGCCAAGTCCAGCCATCCGCAAGATTTTGCCGTGGTCGGGGAAGCGCTGTCAGTCGATCCGCTGGGTATCATGATGCGCAAGCAAGATGTCCGCTTGCACGCGATTGCCAACCGCACGTTGGCCGACCTGGCGGCCAGCGGCGAATTCGACCGGATTTATGCGAAGTGGTTTATGTCGCCCAAAGTTAAATTCCCGATGGGCGACGCGCTGAAGAAATTGCTGAAGGCGCCGAACAACCTGCCCAACTATTAAGGCCACGAAGCGGCCTGCAGCAGCAGGCCGCGATGGATCAGAACACGTGCCGCAAGCCCAGGTTGACGGCAGTCGGGCCGCTGCCGGCATCGGTGCCATTGCCCACCTTGAACGTCGCCCCATGGTCATTGATGATATGGCCGTACGCGGCATACAGGTCGGAGCGCTTCGACAGCGTATAGGAATACCCTGCGGCCCATTGCAGCGCATGGCGTCCGGCACTGCTCTCGTCCCGGTGCGAGATCACCGACGCCAGTAACTTGCCGGTACCCAGCGGCGCCGCCACGCCCAGCAACGTGTCATGGCTGTCGGCGCCGGCCAGGCCGCGATTGCGCGCGTGCGCCAGGCTGGCGCACAGCACGCCAAAGTCATACTTCACCACAGCCATGCTGTACGTCGCGCGGTCGCTGGCGGTGGCATTGTCGCGCCGGTGAAACACCAGGCCGGCCTGCAGCGCACCGCGCACATAGGACAGCCCCGCGCCCAATGAACGGTTACGCGCTGTGTCGCCGGCGGTTTCACCGGCACCATATGCAATGTCGGCGGTCCAGCCGGCAAAACGCGCGCTCTGGAATTCCACCATGTTGTCGACCCGCGTATTGCCCACCATGACATTGATGGCATTGCCCGCCATGCCGATACCGAAGGGGTCGGCAACGTCGCGGATCGCCTTGTACCATGGCGAATATTGGCGCCCCAGGGTCACGGTGCCGGCGCTGCCGGCCAGGCCGACGTACGCCTGGCGGCCAAACAGCAAGCCGCCCTGCCCGGCCGCACCGGTATCGATGCCGTAGCCGTTTTCCAGATTAAAAAGTGCGGACAGTCCGCCGCCCAGGTCTTCACGGCCCTTGATGCCCAGGCGGTTGCCGGAAGCGACGCCGCTGCTGACGGCCGTTACATTGCCGGCGGCGCCGCCCCGCTCCAGCACCAGGCCGGCGTCGGCAACGCCATAAATGGTAAGGGAGGATTGGGCACAGGCGAACGAAGAGAAGCCGGCCAGCAGCGTGGCCAGGATGGTATTGCGTTGCATGATATTGGGTTCCAGTTGTGTGGCGGCGAAGGCGCCGCAGGGATATAAACAATGCGCAGTCACTGCGCGGCGTCAGATGTCAGGCGGCGCTGCGCTGGCGCGGTGCGGTCAGGCTGGCCGGCTGCAGGATGGCGTCCAGTTGGACATCCGTCAGCAAACCGCGCTCCAGCGCCAGCGCGCGCACGCTGTGGCCGCCGGCCAGGGCGTCCCGGGCCAGCCGCGTCGCCGCTTCATAGCCGATATACGGATTCAGCGCAGTGACGATGCCGATCGAGTTGTCGACCTGTCCTTGCAAATGCGCGCGGTTGGCGCTGATGCCGGCGACGCAGCGCTCCGCCAGCGCGCGACAGCCGGCGGCCAGGTGGGTGCTGCTTTTGTATAGCGCATAGCCGATGACGGGTTCAAACGCATTCAATTGCAGTTGGCCGCCTTCAGCCGCGAAACCGATGGTGACATCGTTGCCCAGCACTTCAAAGGCAATCTGGTTGACCACTTCCGGGATCACGGGATTGACCTTGCCCGGCATGATGCTGGAGCCGGCCTGCATCGCGGGCAGGCTGATTTCACCGAGTCCCGCGCGCGGTCCGCTCGACAACAGCCGCAAGTCATTGCATATTTTCGACAGCGCCAGTGCGATACGTTTGTAGACGCCGGACAGATGCACGAAGGCCCCCACGTCTTGCGTGGCCGCGACCAGATTGGGCGCCGTCGCCAGCGGCAACCCTGTCAGGTCGGACAGCAGGCGGCACACCAATGGCGCATAGTCCGGATGGCAATTGATGCCGGTGCCGATCGCTGTCGCACCGAGGTTGATTTCACACAATTGCAGCGCGGCGGCGCGCAGTGCAGCCTGGCCATCAGCCACCATGGCGGCGTACGCGGCGAATTCCTGCCCCAGTGTCATTGGCACCGCATCCTGTAATTGCGTGCGGCCCATTTTCAACAGCCCGGCAAATTCGACCGACTTGGCGCTGAAGGCCACACGCAGCAGGTCCAGTTCGCCCAGCAAACGCAGTGCGCCCGCGTGGGCGGCCAGCCGCAGCGCCGTCGGATAGACGTCGTTGGTGCTTTGGCCCAGGTTCACGTGTTCATTGGGATGCAAAATGCCGTATGCGCCGCGTTCCTCGCCCAGCCACTCCAGCGCCAGGTTGGCAATGACTTCGTTGGCGTTCATATTGGACGACGTGCCGGCGCCGCCTTGGATCATGTCGACCACGAACTGGTTGTGCAAGCGGCCGTCGCGGATTTGTTGGCACGCCGCGATGATGGCGTCCGCCAGCGCGCCATCGAGCAAGCCCAGCTGGCTATTGGCCATCGCGGCGGCCTGCTTGACGGTGGTCAGCGCCACCACCAGATCGGCACTGCTGCTTATGGGAACGCCGCTGATGGAGAAGTTTTCCAGCGCGCGCAGCGTGTGGATACCGTAATAGGCATCCACCGGCAGCGCGCGCTCGCCGAGCAAGTCATGCTCGATGCGGTGACTGGAGGTTGGCATGGTAAGTCCTTGTTGAATGTGTAATGTCGACATCGACAAATTCATTCTAGAAACAGGCTTACCGCAAACTATTCCGATCCGTCATGGATCAATGCGATTGAAGCAAGTCCTTCAGCGCGGCGCATTCCACAGCAAATCAACCACGGGTTTGGTGTTGGCGCGGGCGCGGAACAAACGGATTTCCAGCTTCATGGCCCATTGATCGCTGCCCGCGCGCACCAGCTTTCCTTCGGCCAGTTCCCGTGCAATCGAGCTTTCCGGCAACCACGCCAAACCCTGTCCCGCCAGCGCCATGGTTTTCAATAATTCCGCCATATCGCTTTCATAGCCATTCTGGAGGCAGCAAGCCTGGCCGGCGCGCGACACGATGCGCTGCACCACCCTGCCGAAATAGGACGTGGCGGTATAGGCCAGGCAGGGCAATGGCTGCGCCTTGCTGCCCGGCAGGCTGAAGGCTGGCGAGCCGGCCCGGTTCGGCACGCATACCGGCAACACCAGTTCATCGCCCAGGTGCAAACAATCGAAGCGGCTGGCATCGAGTTCGATCGGCAAATCCGCGTGGTGATAGCACAGCAGCAAATCGCAATTCCCTTCAATAAGCGACAGGACCGAATCATGCACATTGGCAGGCAAGATCCGCGCGCGCAACGGCCCGACCTGGGCTTGCACGGCCGCCAGCCAGCCCGGAAAGAAATTCAGCGACAGCGCATGGCCTGCCGACACCCGCAAGACCTGGTCGTTGGTTTCCTGTACCCGCAGCACGGCGCGCGCATCGTTCAGCAAGCGCATCGCTTCGCTGGCAGCCGCGCTGAACATCTTGCCGGCTGGCGTCAGCACCAGCGGATAAGTGCTGCGGTCGACCAGGTCGGCGCCGACCCATGCTTCCAGCGACTGGATACGCCGGCTCAGCGCCGATTGCGTCACGCAGCGGTCTTCCGCCGAGCGGGAAAAATTGCGGGTCTGCGCCAGACTCAGGAAATCATCCAGCCACTTAATGTCCATGTTTCCCTCATCTTTTGCTGTGTTCCTTCATTCTAAGTAGTTCTACCCGGCAAGCCTATACCGGAAATGCATGGATCCAGTGCAAATCCGCATAAAAGCGGCTGCGCGTCCCCTTATCGTCACACCATCGCCATGCCCCACTTCGGAGATCCCATGCCATCGACCATCGCCGCGCCCCAGCCCACCCGCCATTTCGGCATCATCGGCGGACTGGGAACACTGGCCAGCCAGGACTTGTACAGCAAACTGGTCGGCGCCATCGCCGCGCGCGGCGAAACTACCGATGGCCTCGGCCGCTACCGCCTGACCTTGGACCGCCAGCCTTGCGGCGTCCCAACGGACACCGGAGCGCTATTGCGGCGCCAGTTGTACTTGTATGACCGCCTGCGCCGCTTTGAAACCAGTCA
This sequence comes from uncultured Pseudoduganella sp., assembly GCA_966211685.1. Classification (GTDB taxonomy): domain Bacteria; phylum Pseudomonadota; class Gammaproteobacteria; order Burkholderiales; family Burkholderiaceae_D; genus Rugamonas. The sequence continues at coordinate 19,829 of CBIHOX010000034.1, read as the reverse complement.
CGCGGACGGCGTGCTGCTGCCCTGCTTTATCAGCCACACGTTCCTCGACCGGCTGCAGGCGGAACTGGGCGTGCCCGTATTCGACATGATGGCCGCGCTGGCTGCCCATGTGGGCGACGCACCGTTGCGCCTCGGCGTACTGTGCTCGACTTACGTGCGCGAGCAGCGGCTGTTCGAGCGCTATTTCCCCGGCGCGGAAATAATCTATCCGCAAGCTGTCATTCAACAAAACTGTGTCATGGGCGCGCTGTATGGCGCGGACGGCGGCGTGCTGGCACAGGTCGACCAGCGCGCCTGCGGCCTGTTGCGTACCGCTTGCGCCGACCTCGAACGGCAAGGCGCCCAGGTGATCATCCCCGGGGCCAGCGAATTTGCCGCAATGGCCAGGCCACTGCAAGCGGCCGGCCACGCCGTCGTCGACAGCCACCTGGTGTATGCGATGCACGTGCTGGCACACGGTGCGGCCGTAAGCCGGCCCCCGTTCAAGCTGGGCATCGTGGGTGGCATCGGCCCCGCCGCTACCGTCGACTTCATGCAAAAAATTATCCGCAATACCCCTGCGGGGCGCGACCAGGACCACGTTCGCCTGATTGTCGACCACAATCCGCAAATCCCCGACCGCACCGCCAACCTGATCGGCGACGGCGACGATCCGACCCTGGCGCTGTATTCGGCCTGCAGGCGGTTGGAAGAAAACGGCGCTGCGCTGATCGCCATGCCATGTAATACCGCCCACGCTTATATCGCGCGGATACAGGGCGGCCTGGCGGTACCGATCGTCAATATGCTGGAAGAAACCATCCGCCATATCCGCCGCCACCATGCCGGCCATGCGACCGTCGGCTTGCTGGCCACCACCGGCACTGTCAGCAGCGGTGTCTACCATGCGGTAGCCGAGGGCAGCGGCTTCGAACTGATCGTGCCGGACCGGCGCCACCAGCAAGACGTGATGGATGCGATTTATGGCGAATATGGTGTCAAGGCAGGTCACACCGAGGGGCCCGGCAAGGCAGCGCTGTTGCGCGCCGCCGCCCATCTCGCCGAACGGGGTGCTACCGTCCTGATCCTGGGATGCACGGAATTGCCGCTCTTATTACCCGGGCATCCAGCCTTCGTCCTTGCCGGCAAGACCGTGGCGCTGCTGGATCCGACCGATATCCTGGCGCGGCGCTGCGTGGCGCTGGCGCAGGCCGGTTAGTATGATCCACTACGGCAAGGACAGTAAAAATACGATATATTGCATGAATGCAAACCTTTACACCCGTCACCCTTCATTCCGACCGGCTCGTGCTGCGCTTCCTGCGTAACGGCGACGCCGATGCGATCTACAAGCTGTTCACCGATCCGGAAGCGCTGCGCTACTGGAGTTTCGCGCCATGGACCGACCGCAGCGAGGCCGAACAGAACGTGCGCGACACGCTGGCCGCCTATGCCGACGGCAGCGTGCTGACGTTCGCCATCACCCTGGCAGCCACCGGCGAATTCATCGGCAAATGCCGCCTGTCCAAATTCAGCGCGCAAAACCGCCGCTGCGAAATCGGCTATATCCTTGACCGCGCCCACTGGGGCAGGGGCTATGCGAAGGAAGCGCTGGCCGCCCTGATCGGCCACGCCTTCGGCGCGCTCGACATGCTGCGCATCGAAGCCGACATCGACCCGCGCAACCGCGCATCGGCGGTCTTGCTGGAACGCCTGCATTTCGTGCACGAAGGCCATATGCGCCAGCGCTGGATCGTGGCCGGGGAAGTGTGCGACACGGATTTCTATGGCTTGCTGCGGCAGGACTGGGAAGCCGCCAGGGACAACGGGCTGCAGGGCGCTCCGCAGAAAATTACATAAAGAAAAATATTGCAGTGTATCCTACGCGCGCGCCGGTTCCCATTGACGCCGCTCAGATGCAGCTTGCCCCCTATAAACAGCGATTCGTCGGATGACACTCCCCTGCCGGCGCGCGGCTTGGTACATTGGCGCCATCGACAACCACGGAGGCATCCAATGAAAACCATCAACCGCACCATCGGCGAGGTATTCCGCGAAGTCGGCGCCGCCGCCACCCACATCGGCCGCTACTTCATGCGTACGCTGTCGCGCATGTCGTGGCCGGCGCTGCTGGCCAGCTGCATCATGCTGGCGGTCCTGCTGACCATCCTGCCTTTGGCGCTGACCTTGTTTGCCGTCTTCCTGCTGGCCAAGATCGCGATTGCCGTGGTGGCCGGCTACAGCTACAACAAGCGCCGCGGCGACTATACCCCGCACAAGGACGTCTGACATGGCTTTTGCACGCACCAAGCGCGGCACCCGCAGCGCCTTCGCCTTTGTCTGCGAAATCGGTGAAACCGCGCGCACCTTGTGGTGGGAATTCTTCGACTGGCTGGCGATGGTCGAATGGCGCAAGCTGGTGGTCATCGATATCCTGGTGCTGGTCGTGCTCGGCATGTTCCGTGCGGGAGAAGCGGGCGGCTGGTTCGTGTTCCTGTCGTTTTGCCTGAAGATCCTGGCTGGCGGCAAACGCCGCGCCGAAGTCGAAGCCAGGGAGGCAACCGAACACGCCGACACGGAAAGCCTGGAACGCCGGCTGGCCGAGGCGCAGCTGGCCGCGCTGCAGGCGCAGGTCGAACCGCACTTTTTATTCAATACGCTGGCGCTGATCGGCCAGCTGATTGAAACCGACCAGCAGCAGGCGGCCCGCGTGCATGCGCACCTGATCGATTACCTGCGCGCCACGCTGCCGCAAATGCGCTCGCGCAGCAACAACACGCTGGGACGGCAAATCGACATGTCGCGCGCCTACCTGGCCATCATGCAGGCGCGCATGAAGGAACGGCTGGCGGTGTCGATCGACGTGGCGCCTGAATTGCTCAGTGCATCGTTCCCGCCGATGATGTTGCAGACACTGATCGAAAACTCGATCAAGCACGGGCTGGAACCGAAAATCGAAGGCGGCCGCATCGACATCCGCGCCACCACCTCGTCCGGACCGGCCGGCAACATGCTGGACGTGGAAGTGCAGGACGATGGCGTCGGGTTCGACGTGCACGCCGGCGAAGGCCTGGGCCTGGCCAACATCCGCGAACGCCTGCGCCTGCTGCACGGCAACCGCGCGCAACTGATCATTGAAAGGCCGCACGATGGCGGCGCGCGGGTCATCATCCGCCTGCCGTTCGCGCCGGATATTTTTGCAGGGAGCAAACTGTGAGTGCAGAACGCCCGACCGCGCTGATTGCCGACGATGAAGAGCCGATGCGCCAGTTGCTGAAAAACCGGCTGCACGAAGCCTGGCCGCAGCTGGAGATCGTGGCCGAAGCCGCCAACGGCATCGAAGCCATCGCGCTGACCGGGCTGCACCAGCCGGACATCGTGTTCCTCGATATCCGCATGCCGGGCCTGTCCGGCATCGAAGCGGCGCGCATGCTGTTCAACCGCTGCCATATCGTGTTCGTCACCGCGTACGACCAGTATGCGATCGAAGCGTTCGAACAGGGCGCGCTCGATTACCTGTTGAAGCCGGCCGGCGGCGAACGCCTGAAAATGACGTGCTCGCGCCTGCAGGAGCGGCTCGGCAAATCGCCGGCCAACATCGAGCGCCAGCTGGCGCAACTGCTGCAGGGCGTGGCCGGAGCGAACCGCGGCGCCGCGCCTGGCAAGGCCGCCAGGGCGCACGAATACCTGCGGTGGATCCAGGCCATGGTGGGCAACAGCCTGCGCATGATCTCGACAAAGGAAGTGCTGTTTTTCCGCGCCGATGAAAAATACACACGGGTGCAGACGCTGCAGGGCGAAGTCCTGATCCGCAAGACATTGAAGGAACTCGAGGACGAACTCGATCCCGATGAATTCTGGCGCATCCACCGCTCCACCCTGGTGCGGGTCGATGCGATCGCGGAAGTGCGGCGCGACTTGCGCGGACGGCAAATGGTGCGTGTGCGCAATTTTGACGAAGAACTCGAAGTCAGCCGCGGCAATACCCACCTGTTCCAGCAAATGTAGCTCAGCTTGCCCCTCCCCATGTGCTGCACTATATTGTCATGACATCAATCATGGGAGGGTCATAATGACGAGCATCTCCACCGACAACCGCGCCTGCGCGAAAGCCACCCGCACCCCGGTCATTCCCTGCCTGCGCTACCACGACGCGCCGGCCGCCATCGACTGGCTGTGCGATACATTGGGATTTTCCCGTACCCTGGTGGTGCCGAACGACGACGGCACCATCGCGCACGCCCAGCTTGGCTTCGGCAACGGCATGGTGATGCTCAGTTCCATCTTCGATACTGAATTCGGCCGCCTGATGGCGCATCCGTCGGAAACCGGCATGCGCGTCACGCAGTGCAGCTACCTGGTCGTCAACGACGCCGACGCCGTCCATGCGCGCGCGGTGCAGGCCGGGGCTGTGATAGAAATGCCATTGCAAGATGAAGACTACGGCGGGCGCGGCTTCACCTGCCGCGACCCGGAAGGCAATCTCTGGAGCATAGGAACCTATGACCCATGCTGAATACGAACAATGGTATGAACGATAGTTTGAACGATGGCATGAACGATGAGCAGGCGATCCGCGGCGTGATCGCGCAATGGATGGAGGCTACCCGCAATGGCGATATCGGCGCGATCCTGCCGCTGATGACGGAAGACGTGGTGTTCCTGGTGCCGGGCCAGCCGCCGATGACCGGCCGCGAGAACTTTGCGCAGGGCATGCGCACGATGGCGCGCAGCCACCGCGTGATGCCCGACAGCGTGGTGGAAGAAGTCGTGGTGTCGGGCGACATGGCTTGCTGCCGCACGCGGCTGGAAATCCGCGTCGAGCCGCTGGGCGGCGGCGCGGCCGTACGGCGCGCCGGCCATACGCTGTCGGTCTTCCGCCGCAATGGCGCGGGACAATGGCAACTGGCGCGCGATGCGAACCTGCTGGCGCCGGTCACCGACGCCATGGTCGATGCGTGAACACCGGCCGGGCGGGGCGCGCCGAAGCAGCGCGGCGGCTCATGCCGCGCGCAGCGCCGCGATCAATTCCTGGTCGTCGACCTGCGTGGGACGGATGCGGATCGTGTGGCGGTACAGCGGCGGCATGGCCGCGCACATGGCGTCCAGCGACGCCTGTTCCTGCGACGGCAGCACGTACTGGAACTGGCGCGGGTTGGAAGCCGGCAGCGGTCCTTCCATGGTCGAGCCGTAGGCGCCCAATTCCATGAAACTCAGCGCGCCGTCGGCCGGGCCGCGCGCGAACACGAAAGTGCCGTCCTTGGGATGGCCCAGGTAGCACCGCACTTCCTCACGCTGCTGCGGCGTGGCGCCTTCCATCAATTTGTAGCGCAATTGCGCATAGGCGCGCGTGCATTCCATGAAGGCGGTACGGATGCCGGACTTGTTGCGCCTCCCCGGCATGCACAGCAACAGGTTGCCGAACGCGTCGAGCAGCGCCACCGCATCGCCCTCGCCGCCCATTACCCTGTCGCGCGCCATGGCCTGCAACAGCGCGGGCGCCAGGCTGGCGTCCGGACGCTGCGGGTCGCAGCGCGCCGTCAACGCTTCGGGAAACGCCTTGCGCAAGGCCACGGCAATCGCATGCCGCGACGACAAGGTGGCCGGGTCTTTCAATTGTTCGCGCGGCGGGTCCGCATCGAACAGCGCCACCGCGCCCTTGGCGGTGGCTTCGAACACCAGCGAACACAATGCTTCGGTGGGTTCTGAAATATTCTTGCCGATGAAAAACGGCTTGACCGGCGCCCCCTTGGCTTCGCGCGCATAGGCCGACTGGCCCAGCACGGCCGGATATGCGAATGTGGCTTTGGCCTGTTCGCGCAAGCGTTCCGGCAATGCATCGAAAGTGGCGCTGCCATCGTAATTGATGCCGGCATTGGGATCGGTGGCGGCCACCAGGACATTGAATCCGGACGCCAGGATGGCGCCGGTGCACATGCAGCACGGATCCAGCGACGTGACGATGGTGATGTCCTGTGGCTCGGGCAACACGGTTCCCTGTGCGCGCTCGTCGAAATACCAGTCGATCAGTTGCCGCTCGCCATGCGCGGTGGGGTCGTACACCAGGCCATCGCGGATGACGTTGTTGTGCAAGGCCTTGAGCACGGTGCCGGACGAATCGACCATGACGCCGCCGACACCGAACGTGCCCTGGGTCTTGGCGGCTATGGCTTCATTGGCGGCGACCGCCACCGCCGCCTGCACATCGATGACCTTTTTCACGTCTCGCTTATTTCCTTCTCAAATCCGCGCCGCCAAACGCGTTCGGCAATTGCTCGGCCGCCGTGGTTTCCAGCACGTCGCCCTTCAGGTTGGCCAGCACCACCGGCAAGGCATTGCCACCCAGTTCCAGCACCACCTGGCGGCAGGCGCCGCACGGCGCGATCGGACCATCGGTGTCGCCGATCACGGCCAGCCTGTCGAAGTCGCCCGGCTTGTAGCCATGGGCCAACGCGCTGAAGAACGCGGTGCGTTCAGCGCAATTGCACAGGCCATACGATGCGTTTTCCACGTTACATCCATGGAACACGCGGCCATCGTGGCACAGCAGCGCCGCGCCTACCTTGAAATTCGAATACGGCGTATACGCCTTCAGGCGCGCCGCCGCGGCTTCCGCGATCAATTGGTCATTATTCATCGATGGCTCCGGTCATGGACGGATCGTGCGGTAGATGACCGGATTCGCGGCCGGCCGGTCTTCCGCGATGGTGTACGCCGCCTGGATTTCCGCGATGGCTTGCGCCGCCGCGGCTTCGCTGTGCGCATGGACCATGGCCAGCGGCTGGCCCGCTTCGATGCGGTCGCCCAGGCCGGCCAGTTCCGTCAGGCCGACCGCGAAGTCGATCGCATCGGTCGGACGGCGGCGGCCGCCGCCCAGGCTCACCACCGACAGGCCGATGCCGCGGCAATCGGTGGCGGCGGCATAGCCGGATTTGAGCGCCGGCGCCGGCACCACGATCGGCGCTTTCGCCAGGTGCTGGTCCGGGTTTTCCACCAGGTTGGCCGGGCCGCCCAGCGCCACCACCATGCGCGCAAAGCGCTCGGTGGCCGCGCCGGTGTCGAGCGCCGCCTGCAGCTTCTGGCGCGCTTCCACTTCGTCGGCCGCCAACTTGCCCAGCACCAGCATTTCAGCGCACAGCGCCATCGTGACTTCATGCAGGCGCGCCGGGCGCGACTTGCCCGTCAGGTAGTCGATCGCGCCGCGCACTTCCACCGCGTTGCCGGCGTATGGCGCCAGCGATTCATTCATGTCGGTCAGGATGGCCGACGTCATCATGCCGGCGCCATTGCCGACCTTGACGATGGAATCGGCCAGTTCCACCGATTTGTCATAGGTCGGCATGAAGGCGCCAGTGCCCACCTTGACGTCCATGACCAGCGCCTGCAGGCCGGCCGACAGCTTTTTCGACAGGATGGAACCGGTGATCATGGCCACCGATTCCACCGTGGCCGTCACGTCGCGGATGCTGTAGAAACGCTTGTCGGACGGCGCCAGGTTCGAGGTCTGGCCGATGATGGCCACGCCGACTTCCTTGACGACCTTGCGGAACAAGTCATTGTCCGGCACCGTGTTGTAGCCGGGGATGGAATCGAATTTGTCGAGCGTGCCGCCGGTGTGGCCCAGGCCGCGGCCGGAAATCATCGGCACGTAGCCGCCGCAGGCGGCCACCATCGGCCCCAGCAGCAGCGACACCACGTCGCCCACGCCGCCGGTGGAATGCTTGTCCACCACCGGGCCGGGCAGGTTCAGGCCGGACCAGTCCAGCACCGCGCCGGAATCGCGCATGGCCAGGGTGAACGCCACGCGCTCGTCCATGTTCATGTCGTTGAAATACACGGCCATGGCCAGCGCGGCGATCTGTCCTTCGCTGACGCTGCCGTCCGTGATGCCGCGCACGAAGAACTGGATTTCTTCTGCGCTCAGGCTGCCCTTGTCGCGTTTTTTGCGGATGATTTCTTGGGTCAGGAACATTTTTTATCTTCTCTTGTAAGTACGTCGGGCCGCTGGCCGGTGTTGCCGGCCGCGGCCCTGGTCATCGGTTGCCGGCATGGCGGATTACGTCGGCTTCGCCGTCCAATCCGCCCTGCGGTTCTAGTCGTAGGGAGGATCGTGATCCGCCATGCCTGCCGTTACGGCATCATACGCCGTACGGTATCCAGATATTTTTCACTTGCGAGGCGTGCGCCAGCACCGTGCGGCCGCCCGCCTGCGCGGTGCTGAACCAGTCGCGGCCCTTGCCGCCGCCGGTCCAGGTGCGCTTGAGCGAACCGGCCGACAGGCGCTCGACTTCGGCGCAGCCGGCGGCCGAACCGTCGTGACGCCAGATCGCATCCACGTCCGAGTGGGTAGCCAGGGTGCGCGCCAGTTCGTCGGCCGAACCGGTGACGATGTTCACCACGCCGCCCGGCAAGTCCGAGGTATCGAAGACCTGGTACAAGTCGGTGGCGCTCAAAGGATGCGCTTCCGACGGCACCACCACCACGCGATTGCCCACGGCAATGGCCGGCGCCACCAGCGAAATGAAGCCCAGCAGCGGGTTTTCGTTCGGCGCCACGATGCCGATCACGCCGATGGCTTCATTGAGCGCCACCGTGATGCCGTGCATCGGCGGCTGGTGCGCCAGGCCGTCATACTTGTCGGCCCACGCGGCCCAGTAGAACAGGCGCTCGATGGCGGCCTGCACTTCCTTTTCAGGATTTTTCGCGCCGGTCTGCGCGGCAATGCGCTCGGCGAATTCCGCGCCGCGCGCAGCCAGGTTTTCCGCGATATAGAACAGCACCTGGGCGCGGTTGTGCGCGGTGGCCTTGGTCCAGCCGGTGGCCTTGTGCGCCGCTTCCACCGCGTTGCGGATGTCCTTGCGGTTGCCCTCGCCCACTTCGCCGAGGAACTTGCCGTCGAAGCCATGGATGGCGCGGCTGTAGGCGCCGTCGGGGCGCGCCTGCTTGCCGCCGATGTACAGCTTGGCCGTGCGGTCGATCGCGAACGGGTCGGCCGATGCGGGCGCCGCCTTCGACTTACCTTTGTCGGCTGCCACCGGCGCGGCCGGGCGCTGGTCTTCGGCCAGCGGCACCAGGTATTCATACATGCCTTCGCGGCCGCCTTCGCGGCCGTAACCGGATTCGCGGTAGCCGCCGAAGCCGCACGCCGCGTCGAACTGGTTGGCGGTATTGATCCACACCACGCCGGCCTTGATGGCGGGCGCCACGTCCAGCGCCAGCGAAATGTTCTCGGTCCACACGCACGACGCCAGGCCATACACGGTGTTGTTGGCCAGTTGCACGGCTTCGGCCGGCGTGCGGAAGCTCATCGCCACCAGCACCGGGCCAAAGATTTCCGCCTGCGCCACGGCGGCCGAGGTCGAGGCGCCCGTGATCAGGGTCGGCGGGAACCACGACCCATCGGTCGGGATCACGCAGCCGGCCGGCTGGTAGACGTCGCAGCCTTCGCAGCGCGCGCTCTCCACCAAGCCTTCGATGCGCTGGCGCTGGACCGGATCGACCAGCGCGCCGATGTCCATCGACTTGTCCAGCGGGGAACCGAGGCGCAGGTTGTCCATGCGCGCGCGCAGCTTGGCCAGGAAACGCTCCTGTATCGATTCCTGCACCAGCAGGCGCGAACCGGCGCAGCAGACCTGGCCCTGGTTGAACCAGATCGAATCGACCAGGCCTTCCACCGCCGCATCGAGGTCGGCGTCTTCGAACACGATGAACGGCGACTTGCCGCCCAGTTCCAGCGACAGCTTCTTGCCCGAACCGGCGGTGGCTTCGCGGATGATGCGGCCCACCTCGGTGGAGCCCGTGAAGGCCAGCTTGTCGATGCCTTCATGCTTGACGATGGCTTCGCCGACACGGCCGTCGCCGGTCACGATATTGACCACGCCGGCCGGCACGCCGGCCTGCACGCAAATGCCGGCGAACAGCATGGCCGTCAGCGACGTGAATTCCGCGGGCTTGAAGACGATGGTGTTGCCGGCGGCCAGCGCCGGCGCGACTTTCCACGCCAGCATCAGCAGCGGGAAATTCCACGGCACGATCTGGCCCACCACGCCCACCGGACGGTGACCGGCGAATTCCTCGTCCCGCAGCTGCGCCCAGCCGGCGTGGTAGTAAAAGTGGCGCGCCACCAGCGGCAGGTCGGCGTCGCGGGTTTCGCGGATGGTCTTGCCATTGTCCAGCGTTTCCAGCACCGCGAACAGGCGCGCGTGCTTTTGCATCAGGCGCGCGATCGCGTACAGGATCTTCGCGCGGCCATGGCCGCCCAGTCCCTGCCAGGCCGGCTGCGCGCGGCGCGCGGCTTCCACGGCGCGGTTCACGTCGTCCGGCGTGGCTTGCGTGAGTTCGGCCAGCTGCTTGCCGTCGGCGGGATTATTGGACGCGAACAGTTCGCCCGGCGCGGTCCACGCATTGTCGATGAACAGGCCGAACTTGCGGCCTTGCTGGTCCAGCCATGCTTGCGCTTCTTTCTGGCTTTCTGGTGCGGGGCCGTAATCCATGGTCTTCAGAATGTCGTTGATAGTTGGCATGAGTGGAATCCTTAAGGTTGCGCGTGACGGTGTGCGGCCGAGTAGTTGCCGGTGACGTGGTGCTCGAGCTGGCGCTCGATGTCAGTCAGCAGGCTCGATGCGCCGATGCGGAACAGGTGCGGTTCCAGCCATTCATTGCCCAGTTCTTCCTTCATCACGGTCATGTATTGCAGCGCGGCCTTGGCCGAGCTGACGCCGCCGGCAGGCTTGTAGCCGACCTTGAAGCCCGTGCGTTCGTAATATTCGCGGATCGCGCGCACCATCACCAGCGAGACCGGGATGGTGGCGTTGACGCCTTCCTTGCCGGTCGAGGTCTTGATGAAGTCCGCGCCGGCCATCATGCAGACCCACGACGCTTTGGCCACGTTTTCCAGCGTGACCAGGTCGCCGGTGGCCAGGATGGCCTTCACGTGCGCCTCACCGCATGCCTTGCGGTAGGCCAGCATTTCATCGTACAGCGCCTGCCAGTTGCCGGTCAGGACGTGCTGGCGCGTGATGACGATATCGATTTCCTTCGCGCCGGCAGCCACGCTCAGTTCGATTTCGCGCACCTTGGTTTCCAGGCTGGTGAGGCCGGCGGGGAAGCCGGTCGACACCGCGGCGATCGGCAGGCGGCCTTTCAACACCTTGTCCGCGTGCTGGATCATTTCATGGTAGACGCAGACCGCGCCCGTCATCAGGTTGCGTTCCTGCAGGCCCAGCGCTTCGACCAGGTCGGTGCGCAATGGCCGCATGGCCTTCATGCACAGGCGCTCGACGCGGCCGGGCGTGTCGTCGCCGGCCAGGGTGGTCAGGTCGATCAATTCGATGGCCTTGACCAGCCATGCGGCCTGGTATTCCTTCTTGACGGTGCGGCGGTTGGCCAGCGACGCGGCGCGGCGGTCCGCCGCGGCCTTGTTCACGTGGATATGGTTCAGCCAGCCCAGGTCGAGCGGCATCGCCTCATTGCGCTTGAAATGATCGATAGTCATAGCAGGTTGGTTCCGTTGGAAAGAGGTTGCACGCCGAGGTGGTGGGCAATGGTCTGGCCGATGTCCGAGAACGTCTCGGAAATGCCGAGCGCGCGGCTTTGCACGCCGGGGCCGAAGAAAATCATCGGGATGTGTTCGCGCGTATGGTCGGAACCGGGCGAAGTCGGGTCGCAGCCGTGGTCGGCTGTGATGACGCACAGGTCGCCGTGCTTCATCTTCGCGAGGAATTCCGGCAGGCGCGCATCCATTTCATGCAGCGCATTCGAGTAGCCGGCCACGTCGCGGCGGTGGCCGAAGGCCTGGTCGAAGTCCACGAAGTTCACGAACGTCAGCGATTTGTCGCCCGCCTCGTCCTGCACCTTCAGCAGGGCGTCGAACAGAGCCATGTTGTCCGGTCCCTTCACCACGCGCGACACGCCCTGCCCCGCGTAGATGTCGCTGATCTTGCCCAGCGCGATGACTTCGCCGCCCGCGTTCTTCACATGGTCCAGCAGGGTCGGCGCGTGCGGCGGCACCGCGTAATCGTGGCGGTTCGAGGTACGCTTGTAGTTGCCGTTTTCACCCACGAACGGACGCGCGATGATGCGGCCGATGTTGTAGGGCTTGACCAGTTCATACGCCTTTTCACACATGTCGTACAGGCGCTCGAGCCCGAAGTGCTGTTCGTGGCACGCGATCTGCAGCACCGAGTCGGCCGAGGTGTACAGGATCGGCTTGCCGGTCGCGACGTGTTCGTCGCCCAGTTCATTGATGATGGTGGTGCCCGACGCGTGGCAATTGCCGAGGAAGCCCGGCACGCCGGTCAGCGCCTGCAATTTTTCGGTCAGCTCTGGCGGGAACGAAGGCACGGTTTTCGGGAAGTAGCCCCAGTCGAACAAGACCGGCACGCCGGCGATTTCCCAATGGCCCGACTGGGTATCCTTGCCGGTCGACTGTTCGCGCGCCGCGCCATAGGCGGCCGTGAAGCCGTCGCGCAGGTTGAAGCCGGCGGCCCATTCGCCGCACGCGGTGTGGGCGGCGGCGGCCAGGCCGAGTTTTTCCAGGTTCGGCAAGTCCATCGGCTTGCCTTCCTTCGCCGCCCAGGCGGCAATGTGGCCAAAGGTGTTGGTGGCGGCATCGCCATATTTGCCGGCATCCGGCGTGGCGCCGAGGCCGAAGGAATCCAGCAGGAGAATGAAGGCGCGTGACATGATCGTGCTCGTCGATTGAGTTGGGGTATCCGGGGTTGAGAATTCAGTGTAGGCCAGCCAGGGAGCACGCAATGCAAAAGAGCGGCTGAACCGCTCTTTTTTTGCTTGCTGCCGCGTTACGCGCGCGGCGTTTTCGCCACGTTTTCGAGGAAGGCCAGGATCAGCTTCACCAGGCTTTCCGCGCCGATGGCGGCATATTTCAGCGTCTGCTCGTGCGACAGCTGGAACGGCGACATGCCTTCGGCCAGGTTCGTCACCACCGACACGCCCATCACCTTCAGGCCGCAGTGGCGGGCCGGGATCACTTCCGGCACCACGGACATGCCGACCACGTCGGCGCCCAGCACCTTGAAGGCGCGGATTTCCGCGGCGGTTTCAAAGTTCGGGCCGGAATACGCGATATAGACGCCATCGTGCAGGGTGATGCCTTTTTCCGCCGCCGTGGATTTCAGCAGGTTGCGCAGGTTGGCGTCATAGCAATTCGACATCGAGAAGAAGCGCGGGCCGAAACGCTCGTCGTTCGGGCCGATCATCGGCGTGCCCGGCAACAGGTTGATATGGTCGGTCAGCGCCACCAGCGAACCGGCGTCCACCTCGGGACGCAGCGAACCGGCCGCGTTGGTCACGAACAGGAAATCCACGCCCAGCAGCTTCAGGGTGCGCACGGCCGACGTCATCACGCCCAGGCCATAGCCTTCGTAGAAGTGGCCGCGGCCTTTCAGGCACACCACCTGCACGCCGGACAGCGTGCCCAGCACCATGGCGCCCGCGTGGCCATGCACGGTGCTGATCGGGAAGCCTGGCAATTCATCGAACGGAATCGTCACCGCATCCTGCATTTGCTCGGCCAGCACGCCGAGGCCGGAACCCAGCACCAGCGCGAGGCGGGGCTGGAAATTCGCCGGCATGCGGGAACGGACAAGGGCTGCAGCCTGGAATGGAGCGTTGTTAGACATGGGTTCCTCGTTATGGATTTATAGGTATAGGCGCTGTTGCGTGGAGCGGCTTGCGCCAGGTGGCTTTCGAGTGAAGCGATACTATGCAGTATTGGCTATATGTATGGCAAATACCATTTTTCTTTACTATTTATATGAATCATGTATAAATAAGTAGTAGAAATACTCAAATGAACACGGATTGACAGCGCACGAACATTTGTCCACAATGATCGACAAATGTTTACCCAACATGAAGACTGCCGTGAACGACCTCTCCAAAAAGGAACAGTTATACGAGCTGATACGGGCCAATCCCTTTGTATCGCAGCAAGACCTGGCGGTCGAACTGCGCCTGTCACGGTCCGCCGTGGCAGGCCACATTGCTAGCCTGATCCGTGAACGCCGCCTGTTGGGCCGTGCCTACGTATTGCCGGACAAGCGTCCGGTGATGTGCATCGGCGCCGCCAACCTGGACCGCAAACTCCGCTCCATCGCGCCCCTGCAAATGGGCACCTCCAATCCCGCCACCGCCGAGGAAGTGTTTGGCGGCGTTGCGCGCAATATCGCTGAAAACCTTGCCCGCCTGGGCCTGCCTTCCGCCCTGCTGACCGCCGTGGGCGACGACGCGGCCGGCGTATCGCTGCTGCAGCACGCGGAAGACAACGGCATCGACGCGCGCGGCACCCTCAAGCTCGGCAATACCTACAGCGGCACCTACACCGCCGTGCTCGACGAGCGCGGCGAAATGATGCTGGCGCTGGCCGACATGGCGCTGTACGACCAGCTCACACCGGAATTCCTGGCCAGCCGCGCGCCGCAGCGCACCGCCGCCGCGATGGTGGTGGCCGACCTGAACTTGCCGGCCGGCAGCGTGTCGGCGCTGCTGGACGATGCCCGCGTGGGCGCCGCGCCGCTGGTCATCGTGGCCGTCTCGCAACCGAAGATGGCGCGCCTGCCGCGCGATTTGCGCGGCTGCCGCCTGCTGATCCTGAACCGCGCCGAACTCGAAACCCGGGTCGGGCGCGCCCTGCCCGATGAAGGCGGCGTGGCCGATGCATGCCGCGAAGTGCAGGCGCAGGGCGCGCAGGACGTCATCGTCACCTGCGGCAGCGAAGGCGTGTATTACACCCGCGCCGGCGGCGTGGCCTGGCTGCCCGCGCCGCGGGTGGACGTGATCGACGTGACCGGCGCCGGCGACGCCTTCTCGGCCGGCGTCTGCTGGTCGCTGTACCAGGGCAATGGCGACTTGTCGCTGGCGTGCCGTCGCGGCCTGAAGGTGGCGGCCATGACGCTGGAAAGCCCGGATACCGTGTCGCCGCTGCTGGCGGCAGACATCCTCGATGAAATCAACGAATTCAATGCGATGACGCCTGGATTCGCTACCGAACTTGCAACCAACCTGCAGGGCTGACCCATGCACCAATTCCTGTTGTTCTCCCCCGAAGTGGCCAATGCCCGCGCCGCCGGCAAGCCGGTCGTCGCGCTGGAATCGACCATCATTTCGCACGGCATGCCTTATCCGCAAAATGTGCAGACCGCGCGCGAAGTCGAACAGATCATCCGTGACGCCGGCGCCGTGCCGGCCACCATTGCCGTCATTGGCGGCAAGATCTGCATCGGCCTGTCGGACGAACAGCTGGAAATCCTCGGCAATTCGCCGGACGCCATGAAGGTGTCTCGCCGCGATTTGCCGTACGTGCTGTCCACCGGCAAGCTGGGCGCCACCACAGTGGCCGCCACCATGATTTGCGCACAACTGGCTGGCATCGGCGTGTTCGTCACGGGCGGCATCGGCGGCGTGCACCGCGGCGCGGAAACGTCGTTCGACATTTCCGCCGACCTGCAGGAACTGGCGCAAACCCCGGTCGCGGTGGTGTGCGCCGGCGTGAAATCCATCCTCGATATCGGCCTCACGCTGGAATACCTGGAAACCCACGGCGTGCCGGTGGTGACGGTGGGCCAGCGCGGCTTCCCGGCCTTCTTCACGCGCGACAGCGGCTTCAATGGCGACTTCCAGCTCGACGCGCCGGCCGAACAGGCCGCGTTCATCCATACCAAGTGGCAACTGGGCCTGAAGGGCGGCGTGGTGGTCAGCACACCGGTGCCGGCCGCCGACGCCATGCCGAAGGACGAGATCGACGCCATCATCGCGCAGGCGCTGGACGAAGCGCGCGCGCAGGGCGTGACCGGCAAGCAAGTCACGCCATTCCTGCTGGCGCGCATCAAGCAGCTGACGTCGGGCCGCAGCCTGGCCACCAACATCGCGCTGGTGAAGAACAATGCGCGTGTCGGCGCCGAACTGGCCCGCGCTTTGGCGGAGCATCCCGTCGCCTAGTTCGCCGAGCCTGAACATGTCCATCGACCTGAAACAACTGCGCTATTTCCTCGCCGTCGCCGAGGAAAAAAGTTTCAGCCGCGCCGCGGAGCGGCTGCATATTTCGCAGCCACCGCTGTCGCAACAGATCATGAAGCTCGAGAGCGAGCTCGGTGTCAAGCTGTTCGCCCGCACCACGCGCACGTTCGAACTGACGGTGGCGGGCAAGGCGCTGATGAATGAAGCGGCCGATTTGCTGTCGAAAATGCGCATGACGATCGACACCATCCGCCAGATCGACCGCGGCGAAGTGGGCCGCCTGCGCGTGGGCATCGTCGGTTCCGCGATGTGGGGCCCGATCCCCACCATGCTGGAGGAGTTCCAGAGCAAGTACCCGCGCGTGACATGGACCATCCACGAATACGGCCCCACCGTGCAATACGACGCGCTGCGTGCGAAACAGATCGACGTCGGCTTCTGGCGCGAGCCCAAGCTCGATGAAGACGATTTGAAAAACGATAACCTGCGCCAGGAACTGTGCTTCCGCGAAAACATCTGCGTGGCCATCAATGAACACCATCCGCTGGCCAAGCTGGACGCGATCGAATTGACGGACATCGCCGAGGAACCGATGCTGACGCTCGCGCTGGACAAGTCGGCCTTCCCCCGCTACCTGATCCAGTGCTGCGTGAAGGCCGGCTTCCAGCCGCAAATCTTCCAGGAAGCCAACGAACCGCAAACCCTGCTGGCCATGGTCGGCGCCGGCCTGGGCGTGGCGCTGCTGCCGGAAACCACCAGCCGCATCGGCTGGCCCGGCGTGGTGTTCGTGCCGATCCGCACCAACCCGCCTTCGGCCAACCTGTACATCACTTACACCACGCTGGACGACGCGCCGGTGGTACGCGCGTTCCTGAATATCCTCAAGCCGCCGACGGTTTGAGCCAAGGTAGCCCTATTCAGTGCCATATCCTGTACAAGACGATTGCGTTCATGTACAGGATCGAACAAGCCAGCAATAAGCAGGCAGGCCGCGCTCAGTGCGTGGCCCCGCCGTATTCGCGCACGTCGACGTCCACCGCCAGCGCGGTCTTCACGGCGATTTTCAAGCCCGCCACCACATCGTCCAGCGCCATGCTGGGGGCGCCCGGGTGGCGCGCCGCCTGTTGCGGCAGGTAGGGGATGTGGATGAAACCGGCGCGCATCGGCGCGAAACCGCCGGCTTGCCGGCGCGCGGCGGCAATGTGCATCAAGCCATAGAACAGGTGATTGCAGACGAACGTGCCGGCGGTCTGCGACACCGACGATGGCAGCCCGGCCGCGCGCAATTCATGCACGATGGCCTTGATCGGCAAGGTGGAAAAATACGCGGCCGGACCATCCGCAATCACCGGCTGGTCGACCAGTTGCCGCTGCAGGTTGTCGGGGATTGGCGCATCGTCGACATTGATGGCCACGCGCTCGACCGACAGGTCGCAGCGCCCGCCCGCCTGCCCAACCGCGATCACCACCGACGGGTTGGTCTCGTTGACGGCGGCCGCCATTTCCGCGATCGACTGGCCGAACACACAGGCGAGCTGGCGCACTTCCACCGTGTAGCCCTCCTCGCTCCAGCCGGCCAGCCGGCGCACGGCTTCCCACGCGGGATTGACCGGTTCCTTGTTGAACGGCTCGAAGCCGGTCAGCAGCACGGTTTTTTTACTCATCGCATCCTCACATCAGGAAATACAGCAACAGGATATTGGCCGCCAGCAGCGGCAGCGCGGTCGGCGCCTGCGCCTTGATGACGGCGTGCCGGTCCGGCAAATCCAGCAGCGCCGCCGGCACCACGTTGAAATTGGCCGCCATGGGCGTCATCAGGGTGCCACAATACCCGGAAAACATCCCGATCGCCGCCATGATGGCGGGGTTGGCGTGGTACACGCCCACCAGCACCGGAATGCCGACCCCGCCCGCCATCACCGGGAAGGCGGCGAAGCCGTTGCCCATCACGATGGTAAACAGCGCCATGCCGCCGCAATAGACCGACACCGCCACCAGTTTCCAGTCCATGTTGATATACGACGTGCTCACGTGCGCCACCGCCTTGCCCACCCCGGCTTCGGAAAACAGCAGTCCCAGTACCGCCAGCATGTGCGGCAGCACGATGGCCCAGCCCATGGCGTCGACCAGGCGGCGGAATTCACGCGCGCCCTGCAGCGGCGTGGTGCGCAGCACGCGGCAGGCAATCGCCAGCGCGATCACCGACGCCACGCCGAGCGCCGCCAGGGTCAGGTGCTTCTGGTCGAACAGGAACAGGCCGCCCACTTTCACGTCCTTCAACAGCGTGGAACACGCCATGGTGACGGCCGGGATCACCAGCGCGGGCAGGAACAGCGCATGCCCGAGGCGCTGCGCGCTGGCGCGCCGTTCGGATTCCGGCAGCACGGAAGGCTTGCCCATGCGTACGCCGCCAAAGCCGGCCAGCAGCGCCATCGCCACCATCAACGCGCCGGCCCAGGCGGGTGGCAACGCTTCGCCGCCCAGGTAGGCGATGGCGTACAGCCCCCAGAACAGCGCCGTGCTCCAGCGGCGCGGATTGGTCTTGTCGCGCACCGTCAACAGTGCCAGCAGCGCCAGCATGGCGCCCAGCAACAGGTAAAAATAGTCGAGCCTGAAAATCACCGCGCGCTCTCCTCTCCGCTCACCTCTCCGCTACCCTTTACGCTGCCGGTCACCGCGGCCTGCGCCGCCGCCACCATTTCACGCCGCAGTTCGCGGTCCAGACGCCGCAGGTTCCACGCGTGGATCACCCACGCGCACACCGCGGTGGGGATGCCCCACATGGCAATGTGCAATGGATTGACTTCGATGCCCTCGCCGCGCAGGATGGTTTGCATCAGCACGATGGCGCCAAAGGCGACAAAGATATCTTCGCCAAAGAACAGGCCCACGTTGTCGGTGGCGGCCGCCATCGCGCGTACCTTGTGGCGCATCCGGTCACTGATGCCGGGATGGCGGTTTTCCGCCGCCCCTTCGGCCATTGGCGCCACCAGCGGGCGCACCATGTTGGGATGGCCGCCCAGGCTGGTCAAGCCCAGCGCGGCGGCCCCTTCCCGCACGGTCAGGTAGACCATCAGGATGCGCCCGGCCGTGGCGCCCCGCACTTTCGCGATCACGGCTTGCGCATGTTCGCGCAAGCCGTAACGCTCCAGCAGCCCGATCGCGGCCAGCGGCAGCAAATAAATCAGCGGCAGGTTGCGCGTCTTGACGAACGCGGCGCCCAGCGACGCCAGCAGGGTTTCCACCGGCATGGCCGCGGCCATGCCGGTGGTGAAACAGGCTGCCACCACCACCAGCACCGGATGCGCGCGCAGGACGAACCCCGCCACGATCACCGCCACGCCCAGCAAGGGCCATAAATTCACTGCGGACTGCATGACGCCTCCTTATGCAAGACAGCCCGCGCATGGGCTGGCGCGGTAACGCGCCTTAATCACGCTGCGGGCTTTTTCAAAGGGCCTATTATGCAAGAAAGCCCGCGCATGTCGCCATGCGCGGGCTTCCAAATCAAGACTCGCGGGGAGCCTTGCTGCCGTCTTAGAACGTGGCCTTGAACTGCACGCCGTAGGTGCGCGGTTCGTTGACGATGCCGGTCAGGTTGTCGAAGTCGATCGCGGCGACGGACTGGATGCGGTTGGTGATGTTGCGGCCATACGCGGCGATTTCATACCTGTCCCACTTGTAGCCGACGCGCAGGCCGCCTTCGGTCAGCGCCTTGGCGGTGTATTCCTTGGCCGAGTACAGGAACATGTTGTACGTGCTGCGGTAGGTCCAGTCGGTGTACGCATACAGTTCGCCGTTACCCAGGTCGGTCGAATACTTCAGCGTGAAGTTGTGCTGCCACTTCGGTGCGCGCGGCAGCGGGTTGCCGTTGA
>CBIHOX010000033.1:0-47929 GCA_966211685.1 uncultured Pseudoduganella sp. | reverse complement strand
GGCCGTCGCAAGAGTGCAGTGGCTCGTGTGTTCATCAAAGCTGGCACCGGCCAGATCATCGTCAACGGCAAACCAGCCGCTGAGTACTTCTCCCGCGAAACCGGCCTGATGGTGATCCGTCAGCCGCTGGAACTGACCGGCAACACCGAACGTTTCGACATCAAGGTCAACGTGCACGGTGGCGGCGAGTCCGGCCAGGCAGGTGCAGTGCGCCACGGTATCACCCGCGCCCTGATCGACTACGATGCAGCGCTGAAGGGCGATCTGGCACGCGCCGGCTTCGTGACCCGCGATGCACGTGAAGTTGAACGTAAAAAAGTTGGTCTGCGCAAAGCACGTCGCGCAAAGCAATTCTCGAAGCGTTAATCGCATTTATTGCGCCGCTTCTACAGCGCCCGGCTTGCCGGGTGCTGGCACCAAAGCCGCCTGGTTCGCCTGGCGGCTTTTTTTTTCACCAGGCGACGCCGGTTTTCCAGCGCTGATAAAATACACTCCCTTTTTAAACTTACTTTCAAGGAAAGAACATGATCAAAGTTGGCATCGTCGGCGGCACCGGATATACCGGAGTGGAACTGCTGCGATTGTTGGCAGTCCATCCGCAAGTGCAGCTGACGGCAATTACGTCGCGCAAGGAAGATGGTTTGCCCGTGGCCGACATGTATCCTTCCCTGCGCGGCCGCGTGAACCTGGCGTTTTCGGCGCCGGACAAAGTCGACCTGACCCAGTGCGACGTGGTGTTTTTCGCCACCCCGCACGGCGTCGCGATGGAGCAGGCGCCCGCGCTGCTGAAAGCCGGCGTGAAAGTCATCGACCTGGCCGCGGATTTCCGTATCAAGGACCAGGCGGTGTTTGAAAAAACCTACAAGATCCCGCATACGGCGCCGCAATTGATCGAGGAAGCCGTGTATGGCTTGCCGGAATTGAACCGCGACGATATCAAGGGCGCGAAACTGATCGCCAATCCGGGCTGCTATCCGACCACCATGCAGCTGGGCTTCGCGCCGCTGTTGAAGGCGGGCTGGATCGATGGGGGCCATTTGATCGCCGACGCGAAGTCCGGCGTATCGGGCGCCGGCCGCAAGGCGGAAATCGGCATCCTGTTCTCTGAATCTTCCGACAATTTCAAGGCTTACGGCGTGTCGGGACACCGTCATACGCCGGAAACCGTGGCGCAGCTGCAGCGCTTCACGCAAGACAAGGTCAACCTGATCTTCACGCCGCACCTGGTGCCGATGATCCGCGGCATGCATTCGACCCTGTATGCGCGCCTGACCAAGGATGTGTCGAACGAACAATTGCAAACGCTGTTCGAGGACGCATATAAGGACCAGCCGTTCGTCGACGTGATGCCGTGGGGCTCGCATCCGGAAACCCGCAGCACGCGCGGCGCCAATGTGTTGCGCCTGGCGCTGCACCGTCCGGACAATGGCGATACGCTGATCGTACTGGTGGTGCAGGACAACCTGGTGAAAGGCGCGTCCGGCCAGGCAGTGCAGTGCATGAACCTGATGTTTGGCCTGGATGAAGGCATGGGCTTGAACAACATCGCGCTGATGCCGTAAGTGCTTGTGAAAAGCGGTACGAAAGGCACGGTAGTGTTGGAAGAAAAACGGCCGCCGCTGGTGGCCCGCATGCTCGGCATTGCCGTGGTCCTGGTGATGGGTGGCGTGCTGGTGGTATGGGGTGTGGACCTGGGCCGGCGTATCGTGGGCGCCAGCCATGGGCAGGCGCTGCCGGATTTGAAGCAGCAGCTCGAGGATGCCGAGGCGGAAATCGCGCGGCTGACGGCGGAGCGCGACGCGTTGCAGGCGGCCATGAAGGCGGCCGGCGTGCCGCTGCCGGCGGCGGCGTCCGGGGCTGGTGGTACGGTGTCCGGCCAGCAGGCTGGTATGGCGCCTGCTGCCGAGCCAGCTGCTGCGGCAGGCGTGGCTGCCCCGGCGCCCGTGGCCGGCTCCACCGTGCCGGCCAGTGCTGCCGCGGCAGGAAAAGCCGCTTCGGGCACGATTACCACGTTGCCACCGAAATAACGCTGTTGCGCGGGGGCTCGCAGAATGGGCCCTCTACAGCATGAGTCCGTACGACGGTCTATAATAAGGCATTGATTTTTAAGGAGTACCAAATGAGTGAAGTAGCAGAAGCCACGCAAGCGCAAGACGCGATTCCGTCGCCCATCGTTTTCACCGATGCGGCCGCTGAAAAAGTTGCGCAACTGATCGAAGAAGAAGGCAATCCAGACTTGAAACTGCGCGTCTTCGTGCAGGGCGGCGGCTGCTCCGGCTTCCAGTATGGCTTCACCTTCGATGAAATCACCAACGAAGATGACACGACGATGGAAAAGAACGGCGTGCAATTGCTGATCGATGCCATGAGCTACCAATACCTGGTGGGCGCGGAAATCGATTACAAGGATGACCTCGAAGGCGCGCAATTCGTCATCAAGAATCCCAACGCCCAGTCGACCTGCGGCTGCGGTTCGTCGTTCTCGGTATAAAACCGCTGGCTTGCGCGAGGGGCGTGCGTCCCTGGCGCAGGCATATTTGTCCGTGGCGGCGGCTTCCGGCCGCCTGATGCCTGGCCGCGCTGCCAGGTTGCGCCGCTGGTGGGTTGTTCATGGTTCCTTATGGGGCCTTATAGGGCCCTTGTGGGCGGCTCACTGGTCGCTTATGGGGCGCTCATGGGCGCTCATGGGCCCTCATGGGCCCTCATGTGCCGCTATGGTGGCCGCGCCCGACTGTCTTGCAGGCTGCCCCCCCCGGCATCAGCGCGGATACAGCGCGCCCAGCACCCGCTCCCCCGTTGCACCCGTCACTGCCGGTAAATTTCCGGCCTGCCGCTCATTGAAGCGGAACGCCAGCCACGCGAACGCCATCGCTTCCATGCGGTTGGGCGGCACACCCAGCACGTCGGTCGAGGCGACCCTGACCTGATTCCCCAGCCGATCCCCGATAGCCTGCATCAGCACGCTGTTATACGCGCCGCCGCCGCACACGTAGACCGCTTCCGTGCGCGGGGCGTGGGCCGTGATGGCGTCGGCCAGCGAGGCGGCGGTCAATTGCAGCAGGGTGGCCTGCACGTCTTGCGGCGCCACGGGCGGGTGGGCCGCCAGGTGGCGTTGCAGCCAATCCTTGTGGAACAAGTCCCTGCCGGTGCTTTTGGGCGCGGGCAGGGCAAAGTAAGGGTCTTGCAGCATGGCGTCCAGCAGGGGCTGGATGACCTGGCCGGTGGCGGCCCAGGCGCCATTGTCGTCATACGGCGTGCCCAGGTGGCGCGCCGCCCAGCCATCCATCAGCACGTTGCCGGGACCGGTATCGAAGCCGGTGGCGTGGCTGTCGCCCTTGAGGATGCTGATATTGGCGATGCCGCCGATATTGGCCAATACGCGGGTCTTGCCCTGCTGGCCAAACAGCGCCAGGTGGAACGCCGGCACCAGCGGCGCGCCCTGGCCGCCGGCGGCGACGTCGCGGCTGCGGAAATCCGCCACCACGTCGATACCGCACAATTCGGCCAGCAGCGCGGGATTGTTGGTCTGGCGGGTGTAGCCCAGTTCGGGGCGGTGTCGGATGGTCTGGCCATGCACGCCCACCGCGCGCACGTCGGCGGCTTTCATGTCGGTCGGCGCCAGGACGTCGGCCACGCATTGCGCATACAGCCGCGCCAGCCGATTGGCGGCCAGCGCTTCGCGTTCCAGTTCATTGGCTGACGGCGCCTGCAAGGCCAGCAGCTCGGCCCGCAAGTCCTCCGGAAACGGCACATACGCCGCCGACATGGTGCGCGCCGCCCCCGCCCAGAAATCCACCAGCACCCCATCCACCCCATCCAGGCTGGTACCCGACATCAAGCCAATAAACAGGCTCATACATCCTCCGTATTGATCTAGCGCTATTGTGCCGCAAACAGTGGGGCCAGGCGTGCATTGATGCATAACTCCCGCCCGCGCCGCAGAGTGGCGGAGCGCAAAAAAGCGCGCACGCAGCGCCGCCTCGGCTGGCGAGCTCGGCAAGGGAAAAGCCTGTACTGCCGGGGTTACGGGGCGAATTGAATGCATCAATGCACGCCTGGCCCCATGGTTTTCCAAAAAGAAACGGCGCCCGTGGGCGCCGTTCGGTGGGGTGGGGCTGGGTTATTTGGCTGCCAGCGTTGCCGCGGTGCGGCCCAGGGGGCGCAGCAGGGCGAAGCGGTGCAGCATTTCGCCGGAGACCGACTTGAAGCGCGCCATTTCCGCGGTGGTCAGCGGCGCTTGCTGGATCATGGCCAGCTTCGATGGATCCTTTGCTTCGCCGCCGACACGGAATTCATAGTGCAGGTGGGCGCCGGTCGACCAGCCGGTCGAGCCGACATAGCCGATCACGTCGCCCTGGGCGACTTTCTGGCCTTTTTTCAGGCCGGAGGCAAAGCCGCTCATGTGCGCGTAGGCGGTGGAATAGTTCGCCCAGTGCTTCAGCACGACCAGGTTGCCGTAGCCGCCCTTGTCCATGCCCGCGAAGTCGACCACGCCATCACCGGCCGCGCGGATCGGGGTGCCGGTGGCGGCTGCGAAGTCGATGCCCTTGTGCTGTTTCCAGTTGCCGGAAATCGGGTGCACGCGCATCGAGAAGCCCGACGAGATACGCGAGAATTCCAGCGGCGACTTCAGGAACGCTTTTTTCAGCGCCTTGCCGTCGAAGCTGTAGTAGCCGCCCTGGCCAGAGACCGGGTCTTCGAACCAGACGGACTGGTACGTGACGCCGCGGTTGGTGAATTCGCCGGCCAGGATACGGCCTGCCTTGACGAACTCGCCATCCTGGTAAAACGCTTCGTAGACCACGTTGAAGTTGTCGCCGCGTTTCAGGTCGGAACGGAAGTCGATGTTGGTCGAGAACATTTCAACGATTTGCTTCACGACCGAGTCCGGCAGCTTGGCGCCATCGTTGGAATTGTCGGTGGCGGCAAACAGCGTGGTTTCAATCGTGCGCGAGTGCATTTCCACGCGGCGTTCCAGCTTGGCCGGCACTTCCGACGCTTCGAACTTGTCGCCCTTGCGCGTAATCGAAATGTTTTTGACTGGAATATCCTTGCCATCCACCACGGTGGCGCGCAGCCACATCAGGTTGCCGTTTTCATCGGTCTGGGCCTGGACACGCTTGCCGGTTTTCAGCTGCATGACGCCTTTGGCGACCTTGTCCTTCTTGATGAAATTCTCGGCGGCATCGTCTTCCACACCCAGGCGCGTCATCAGGGTTGCCAACGTGTCACCAGCGCGGATGCGCTCTTCGTGCACGTATTTTTCAGTGGATTCCTGCTGCTGGAGGGCGTTGATCTGCTCGGAAAGGCTGGGCAATGCGAGGTCGGTGGTAACCGAAGTGACGGGCAGTTCCGCGGCGTCCGGCGCCAGCGGAGCGACACCAGCCGCACCAAAAGCGCACACAGCGAGAAACAATGCTGATGCACTCATGATGCGCGCCTTGCGCGTCGAACCTAGCAAGTTGACCAGGCCGGAGCCTGTGAATTTGTTTATAGGGTCCATGCAATCAGTTAAAATTTACCGCTTGAACTTTCCGGGACTTTGATATTTTTATAGTTGTCTAATTGGTTCGTTTTCGTACGGCAAGATTGGTCGGATCGCGAATTATATCAAACTATCGGACTCCTCCTACATTTTTAAGAGAACGCGTTACTCCCTTATGGATCAGACCACCCCTTCGCCAAAGACGGCTTCTACCTCCGCGCCCGCCCCTGTTTTACCGCTGACCGACAGTGTCCAGGAAGCCCTGGCCATCACCAAGCGCGGCGTCGATGAGCTGCTGATTGAAAGCGAATTTGCGCAAAAGCTGGCCCGTTCGGAACAGAGCGGCGTCCCGCTGCGCATCAAGCTGGGCCTGGACCCGACTGCCCCGGACCTGCACCTGGGCCATACCGTGGTGCTGAACAAGATGCGCCAGCTGCAAAACCTGGGCCACCAGGTGATTTTCCTGATCGGCGACTTTACCTCGATGATTGGCGACCCGTCCGGCCGCAACGCCACCCGTCCGCCGCTGACGCGCGAACAGATCGAGCAAAACGCCGCCACCTACTTCAAGCAGGCGTCGCTGGTGCTGGATCCGGCGAAAACCGAAATCCGCTACAACTCCGAATGGTGCGATGCGCTCGGCGCGCGCGGCATGATCCAGCTGGCGTCGCGCTACACGGTGGCGCGCATGATGGAGCGCGACGACTTCACCAAGCGCTACAAGGCCGGTACTCCGATTTCCGTCCATGAATTCCTGTACCCCCTGATGCAAGGTTATGACTCGGTGGCCCTGAAGGCAGACCTGGAACTGGGCGGCACCGACCAGAAATTCAACTTGCTGGTGGGCCGCGAGCTGCAAAAAGACTGGGGCCAGGAACCGCAATGCATTTTGACCATGCCGCTGCTGGAAGGTTTGGATGGCGTGGAAAAAATGTCGAAGTCGAAGAACAATTACATCGGCATTACCGAACCGGGCAACACCATGTTCGGCAAGCTGATGAGCATTTCCGACGAGATGATGTGGCGCTACTACGATCTGCTGTCGTGGAAGTCCATCGAGGACATCGCCCAGCTGAAGCGCGAAGTGGCGGAAGGCCGCAACCCGCGCGATGCGAAAGTCGCGCTGGGCCAGGAAATCGTCGAACGCTTCCATTCGCGCCAGGCGGCCGAGGAAGCGCTGGCCGACTTCGTCAACCGTTCCAAGGGCGGCATTCCGGACGATATTCCTGAAGTCGCGCTGGGCGGCGCGCCGGCCGGTATTGCCAATATCCTGAAAAATGCCGGCCTGTGCGCGTCCACCTCGGAAGCCATGCGCATGGTGGAGCAGGGCGGCGTGCGCATCGATGGCGCGGTCGTCAGCGACAAGGCATTGAAAGTCGACGCCGGCACCTTCGTGGTCCAGGTCGGCAAGCGCAAGTTCGCCCGCATCACGCTGTCCGCATGATCGGCTTGCTGCAACGCGTGTCGGCGGCCCAGGTCGTGGTCGACGGCGAGACCGTGGGCGCCATCGGCCACGGCTTGATGGTACTGGTGTGCGCGGAAAAAGGCGATACGGAAAAGGAAGCGGACGCCTTGCTGGCGAAGCTGCTGGGCTACCGGGTCTTTTCCGACGAGGCCGGCAAGATGAACCGCAGTGTGACGGACGTGGCCGGCGGCTTGCTGCTGGTGCCGCAATTCACGCTGGCGGCCGACACCAAATCCGGCACCCGCCCCTCGTTCAGCCCCGCCGCGGCGCCGGCCGACGGGGAACGGCTGTTTAATTACTTTGTCGAACGGGCGCGCGGCAGGCATGCGGTGGTGCAGACCGGCCGCTTTGGCGCCGACATGAAAGTGTCGCTGACCAATGACGGTCCGGTGACGATCTGGCTGCAGGTCGATCCCAAGCCCGCTTGACCGGCCGCTTAACAGGCCCGCTTAACAGGCCCGCTTAACAGGCCCGCTTAACAGGCCCGCTTAACAGGCCGCTTAACAGGCCGCTTAACAGGCCGCTTGACCGGCCCGCCGGCAGGTCTTCAGCCGATACCGGCCCGTATTGCCCGATAAAACAAACAGGGAGGCGTGATGAAACTGTGGAGTGATTCCTTCAAGGATGGCGGTGCGATCCCCGCCGAATTTGCCTTTGCCGAACAGGATGCGGCCACGCACATCCACCTGTCGGCCAACCGCAATCCGCACCTGGCGTGGGACGACGTGCCGGCCGGCACGCAGTCGCTGCTGCTGGTGTGCATCGATGGCGACGTGCCGACCGTCGGTGACGACGTCAACCAGGAAGGCCGCACGCTGCCGGCCTCGATGCCGCGCGCGGACTTTTATCACTGGACCCTGGCCGATATCCCCGCCACGCAAACCGCGATCGGCGCCGGCCTGTTGTCCAATGGCGTGGCAGCCAAGGGCAAACCCGGCCCCGCAGCCACGCTGGACGGCGCCCCGGTGCGCCAGGGCGTCAACGATTACACCGGCTGGTTTGCCGGCGATGAACAGATGGCCGGCGATTATTATGGCTATGACGGCCCGTGCCCGCCATGGAACGATGAACGGCTGCATCATTACGTGTTCCGCCTGTATGCGCTCGACGTGCCGCGCCTGCCGCTGGAAGGGCGCTTCACGGGACCGCAGGCGCTGGACGCGATCCGTGGCCATATCCTCGATGAAGCACAATATATTGGCGTCTATACGCTCAACCCGGCAGTCTCCTTACCTGAATGACCAAGATCTTATTGATACGCCACGGCGAAACCGCCTGGAACGCCGTCCGCCGCCTGCAGGGGCACCTCGACATCGCCCTGAACGACGAGGGCGTGCGCCAGGCCCAGGCGCTGGCCCGCGCGCTGGCCGACGAACCGCTGGCCGCCATCGTGTCCAGCGACTTGCAGCGGGCCGTGCAGACCGCGCAAGCCGCCGGCGCATTCCATGCGTTGCCGCTGCGGCAAGACCCGCAATTGCGCGAGCGCGCCTATGGCGTGTTTGAAGGCATGTTGTATACCGAGATTGAAAAGGTGTATCCGGTGGAATTCGCCGCGTGGCAATCGCGCGATGCGGACGCCGTCATGCCACACGGCGGCCGGATGGCGGAAAGTTTCAGGCAGTTTTATCAACGTTGCATTGGCGCCATCACGGCATGGGGCCAGCGCTATCCCGGTCAAACCATCGCCATCGTGGCCCATGGTGGTGTGCTCGAGTGCGCCTACCGCGCGGCCAAAGGCATGAGCCTGGACAGCCCGCGCGATTTCCAGGTGCGTAACGCCAGCATCAACCGCTTCACGCGGGCCGGCGGCAAGCTGGTGCTCGACAGCTGGGGCGAAGTAGATCACTTGGCGCTGGCGCTGGACGACATTATTTAAATTCCCGCTGGAAATCGGCAGCGGCGCCTGGAGCAACCCGGGCGCCGCTGTTGTCATTTCTTAACGGAAATTTCGTTAAATAACCGCCAAGCTGCACAAACAATCGAACAATACAAAATTGTGCTTATATTTTGAGCAGCTGTTCGGTTAAAATAGCCGGCTTCCCCATTCGAGAAACAGGTCGTCACGGTGCAAATCGGTCCGCATATCCTCCGCAATAATGTCTTTGTCGCCCCCATGGCGGGCGTGACGGACCGGCCATTCCGGCAACTGTGCAAGCAGTTGGGCGCCGGCTATGCCGTGTCGGAGATGGCGGCGTCGAACCCGCGCCTGTGGGCCAGCGAAAAAAGTTCGCGCCGCATCGACCATGCCGGGGAAATGGAACCGAAAGCCGTGCAGATTGCCGGCGCCGATCCGCAAGACCTGGCCGATTGCGCGAAATTCAACGTCGACAAGGGCGCGCAAATCATCGACATCAACATGGGTTGCCCGGTGAAGAAAGTGTGCAACAACTGGTGCGGTTCCGCGCTGTTGCAGCATGAAGACCTGGTCGAGCGCATCGTCAACGCCGTGGTGCGCGCAGTCGACGTGCCGGTGACCCTGAAATTCCGCACCGGCTGGGACCGGGAAAACAAGAATGCGCTGCGTATCGCGCGCATTGCCGAGCAGGCCGGCATCCAGATGCTGACCCTGCACGGCCGCACGCGCGCCGATGGCTACAAGGGCGAGGCCGAGTACGACACCATTGCCGCCGTCAAGGCGTCCGTGAAGATCCCGCTGGTGGCCAATGGCGACATCACCACGCCGGAAAAAGCCAAATTCGTGCTGGAAAAAACCAAGGCCGACGCGGTCATGATCGGCCGCGCCGCCCAGGGCCGGCCTTGGATTTTCCGTGAAATCGACCATTTCCTGCGGACCGGGGAACATTTGCCGCCGCCGATGGTCGAAGAAGTGCGCCACCTGATGGATGAACACTTGCGCGCGCACTACCAGTTCTATGGCGAATACCTGGGCGTGCGCACGGCCCGCAAGCACATCGGCTGGTACGTGCAAGACCTGGAAGGCGGCGAGGCATTCCGCCAGCGTATGAACCGCATGGAATCGACCGATGAGCAGTTGCTCGCAGTCAATGAATTTTTTGATTCGCAATTGAAATACGGCGAACGGTTACAATACCGCCTCGCCGAACAAATGCTGGCAGCTTGATAGCCGCAGCGGCCACCGCGCAGTGGCCATTGCATTCATGGTATTGACAGCCGCCGGTTGGCAGAACATTTAGCAAGAAGATAAGAATATGAGCAAAGAAAGCATCCAGGAAGTCGTCCAGAAAAGCCTCGAGGATTACTTCAACGACCTGGGCGAGCAAAAGGCTTCCAACGTGTATGACATGGTCGTCATGACCGTCGAGCGTCCCATCCTGGAAGTCGTCATGACGCGCGCCGACGGCAACCAGTCGCATGCTGCCCAGATGCTGGGCATCAACCGCAATACTTTGCGCAAGAAATTGCAGGAACACGGCCTGCTGTAAACAGTCCGTTCCGCGTCCGGCGTTTCACGTCCGGTTTGTATGGCTGTGACCTGGTCATGCAAGCCGGATATGTTGCTCAAGCGCGCTGCTCCCAGCGGGCTTTTCCAGAATATCCAACAACTAGCCACAGCCATGATCAAACAAGCTCTCATTTCCGTCTCCGATAAAACCGGCGTACTGGACTTTGCCCGCGCCCTGTCTGCGATGGGCGTCAATATCCTGTCCACCGGCGGCACCGCCAAACTGCTGGCCGACAACGGCGTGCCAGTGACCGAGGTGGCCGATTACACGGGTTTCCCGGAAATGCTGGATGGCCGCGTAAAGACGCTGCATCCGAAAGTCCACGGCGGCATCCTGGCCCGCCGCGATTTCCCGGAGCACATGGCCAAGCTGGAAGAGCACAACATCCCGACCATCGACATGGTGGTGGTGAACCTGTATCCGTTCCAGGCCACCGTGGCCAAGGACACCTGCACCTTGGACGATGCGATTGAAAACATCGACATCGGCGGCCCGGCCATGCTGCGCTCGTCGGCCAAGAACCACAAGGACGTGGTGGTGATCTGCGACCCGTCCGACTATGGCGTGGTGCTGGCGGAAATGAAGACCACCGACAATGCGCCTGGCTACGTCAGCTATGAAACCCGTTTCATGCTGGCCAAGAAAGTGTATGCCCACACCGCCCAGTACGACGGCGCCATTGCCAACTACCTGTCGAGCCTGGGCCCGGACCGTTCGCACGCGAACCGTTCGTCGTACCCGCAAACCCTGAACGTGCACTTTGAAAAAGTGCAGGACATGCGCTACGGCGAAAACCCGCACCAGTCCGCCGCGTTCTACCGCGACCTGGCCCCGGTGGCGGGCGCGCTGGCCAACTACAAGCAATTGCAGGGCAAGGAACTGTCGTTCAACAATATCGCGGACGCCGATGCAGCCTGGGAATGCGTGAAATCCATGGGCGGTTTCGACCAGCCTGCCGCTTGCGTCATCATCAAGCACGCCAACCCGTGCGGCGTGGCGCTGGGCGTCAATGCGGCCGACGCGTACAAGCGCGCGCTGCAGACCGACCCGACCTCGGCCTTTGGCGGCATCATTGCCTTCAACGTGGAAGTCGACGCCGCGGCCGCCACGGAACTGGCGAAACTGTTCGTCGAAGTGCTGATCGCGCCATCGTTCTCGGTCGAAGCCAAGCAAATCCTGTCGGCCAAGCAGAACGTGCGCCTGCTGGAAATTCCGCTGGGCGACGGCGTCAACGGCATGGACTTCAAGCGCGTCGGCGGCGGCTTGCTGGTGCAGTCGGCCGATGCGAAAAACGTGCTGCTGGCCGACCTGAAAGTCGTGACCAAGCTGCAGCCGACCCCGCAGCAGTTGCAAGACTTGATGTTTGCATGGCGCGTGGCCAAGTATGTGAAGTCCAACGCGATTGTCTTCTGCGGCAATAACATGACCCTGGGCGTGGGCGCCGGCCAGATGAGCCGTATCGATTCGGCCCGCATTGCCTCGATCAAGGCGCAAAATGCCGGCCTGACCCTGGCGGGTTCGGCTGTGGCGTCGGACGCTTTCTTCCCGTTCCGCGACGGCCTCGATGTCGTGGTCGACGCCGGCGCCACCTGCGTGATCCAGCCAGGCGGTTCGATGCGCGACCAGGAAGTCATCGATGCGGCCGACGAGCGCGGCGTGGTGATGCTGTACACGGGCACGCGTCACTTCCGTCACTGATCCAGGGCGCCTTGCCGGATTACGCGGGCGTTGCCCGCTAATCCGGCCTACATCGGTCGCCGGCTGTAGGCTGTAGGCTGTAGGCCGGATGAGCCGGGGGCGCCGAGCCCGCAGGGCGTCATCCGGCATTCCCACGCCGCACTGTTTTTATATACAGTTTTCAATCTTCCCCTGTACAATCCGGGGATGATTATTCTCGGCATCGACCCCGGTTTGCGCACCACCGGCTTTGGCGTCATCCACAAGCACGGTCACACATTGCGCTACATCGCTTCCGGCACCATCAAGAGTGGCGAAGGGGAGTTGCCTGCGCGCCTGAAAATCATCCTCGACAGCGTGGCCGAAGTGGCCGCCACCTACAAGCCCGATTGCGCCGCGATTGAAAAAGTCTTTGTCAACGTCAATCCGCAATCGACCCTGTTGCTGGGCCAGGCGCGCGGCGCGGCCATCTGTGCGCTGGTCAGCAATGGCTTGCCGGTCGCGGAATATTCCCCTACCCAATTGAAACAAGCCGTGGTTGGCACCGGCCGCGCGGCCAAGTCGCAGGTGCAAGACATGGTGGCGCGCCTGCTGGCGCTGCCCGGTCTGCCCGGCACCGACGCGGCCGACGCGCTGGGCGTGGCGATCTGCCATGCGCATTGCCAGGACATGGTGGCCTTGGCCGGCGCCGCGCATGCGCTGCAGATGCTGCGGGGCGCCAAGCCGGCGCGGCGCAGCCTGCGCGCGGCGCCGGCCGGCATTGCCGACGACCCTGTGCTGCCGGTCGCCGCCACCCGCACGGTGCGCGGCGCCGGCGCATCGGCCGCCGGCGCCACGGCTATCGACCTGGGCGCGCTGCGCATGCGGCGCGGCCGCCTGGTCGGCTAACCTTCACACTGGAAGAAATCATGATCGGACGTCTTTCCGGCATCTTGCTCGAAAAAAATCCTCCGCAATTGCTGGTCGACGTGCAAGGCGTCGGCTATGAAGTCGACGTGCCGATGAGCACGTTTTATAACTTGCCCGGCGTGGGCGAAAAAGTCGTGCTGTTCACGCACCAGGCCATCCGCGAAGATGCGCACCTGCTGTTTGGCTTCGGCAATGCGGAAGAGCGCGCCGTGTTCCGCCAGTTGATCAAGATTTCCGGCGTGGGCGCGCGCACCGCGCTGTCGATTTTGTCCGGCATGTCGATCGCGGACTTGTCGCAAGCCGTCACGCTGCAGGAATCGGGCCGGCTGGTGAAAATCCCCGGCATCGGCAAGAAGACCGCGGAACGCCTGCTGCTGGAATTGAAGGGCAAGCTGGGCGCCGACCTCGGCGCGGCCGGCGGCGCCCACGCGGCGCCCGATGCGCAAACCGATATCCTCAACGCGCTGCTGGCGCTCGGCTATTCCGACAAGGAAGCCTTGCTGGCGCTGAAGAAGGTGCCGGCCGACGCCGGGGTGTCCGAGGGCATCAAGCTGGCGCTGAAGGCGCTGTCGAAAGGATAAGCGGTTGTGTCACCGGACATTGAAGCATGAGTATTCAAACAGACAATTTCACCGAACAGCGCATCATTGACGCTGCCCCTTCCTCGCCCAACGAAGAAGCCATCGAGCGCGCGCTGCGTCCCAAGCTGCTGGACGAATATGTCGGCCAGGCGAAAATCCGCGACCAGCTGGAAATCTTCATTTCCGCCGCGCGCAAGCGCAGCGAAGCGCTGGACCACACCTTGCTGTTCGGCCCGCCGGGCCTGGGCAAGACCACGCTGGCCAACATCATAGCCCGTGAAATGGGCGTGAACCTGCGCCAGACGTCCGGCCCGGTGCTGGAGCGCCCCGGCGACCTGGCCGCGCTGCTGACCAACCTGGAAGCCAACGATGTGCTGTTCATCGATGAAATCCACCGCCTGTCGCCGGTGGTCGAGGAAATCCTGTACCCGGCGCTGGAAGACTACCAGATCGACATCATGATCGGCGAGGGCCCGGCGGCACGCTCGGTGAAGCTCGACCTGCAACCGTTTACGCTGGTGGGCGCCACCACGCGCGCCGGCATGCTGACCAATCCGCTGCGCGACCGTTTCGGCATCGTGGCGCGGCTGGAGTTCTACACGGTGCCGGAATTGACGAAGATCGTCACGCGCAGCGCGGCCCTGTTGAAAGCCTCGATCGCACCCGAAGGCGCGGCGGAAATCGCGCGCCGCGCACGCGGTACGCCGCGTATCGCCAACCGCCTGCTGCGCCGCGTGCGCGACTATGCCGAGGTCAAGGGCAATGGCGACATCACGCAGCAGACCGCGGCCGATGCGCTGGTCATGCTTGACGTCGATACCGTGGGCTTCGACGTCATGGACCGCAAGCTGCTGGAAGCGGTGTTGTACAAATTCGGCGGCGGCCCGGTCGGCGTGGGCAACCTGTCGGCGGCCATCGGCGAGGCGGCCGACACCATCGAGGACGTGCTGGAACCGTACCTGATCCAGCAGGGCTACCTGCAGCGCACCCCGCGCGGGCGCGTCGCGACCCCGGCCGCCTATAAACACTTCGGCGCCACCCCGCCGCGCCTGAATCCGAATGGAGAACTGTGGGATGACCTGTAAGTTGAAACACGTGGCGGCGCTGGCCTTTGGCGCGGCCGTGTCGCTGCACGCGCAATCGGCGGTGCCGGTATATGGCTACACGGTGAAAAAAGCCTATCCGCACGATAGCGGCGCGTTCACGCAGGGCCTGTTTTTCCAGGACGGTTTTTTATACGAGAGCACGGGCCTCAACGGCCGCTCGTCGGTACGCCGGGTGGAACTGGAATCCGGCAAGGTGCTGCAAAAGCGCGATATCCCGCAACAGTATTTCGGCGAAGGCATTGCTCCGATGGGCGGCGACATCGTGGCGCTGACGTGGACGTCGCAGACCGGTTTCATTTTTGACGCCAAGACGTTCGCGCTGAAGCAGACCTTCAATTATCCGGGCGAAGGGTGGGCGCTGACCACCGATGGCGAGCGGCTGTACATGAGCGACGGCACCCCGTATATCCGCGTGCTGGACGGGAAATCCCTGGG
Source organism: uncultured Pseudoduganella sp. (assembly GCA_966211685.1). Lineage (GTDB taxonomy): Bacteria > Pseudomonadota > Gammaproteobacteria > Burkholderiales > Burkholderiaceae_D > Rugamonas. The sequence goes on along the minus strand of CBIHOX010000033.1, from coordinate 32,846 downwards.
CCAGACGCGCCGCATCCGTGTCACCAGTGACGGCGCGGCGGTCGACCAGATCAATGAACTCGAATGGGTCGAAGGCGAGATTTACGCGAATATCTGGCAAACCGACCGCATCGCCCGCATCGATCCGTTCAGCGGGCGGGTGGTCGGCTGGATCGACCTGTCCGGCCTGGCGGCGCAGGCCAACATCGTGCCGGGCGCCGACAATGTCTTGAACGGCATCGCCTATGACAGCAAGGCGCGCCGGCTGTTCGTGACGGGCAAGCTGTGGCCGAAGGTGTTCGAGATCGAACTGAAGAAGAAGTGACGATGCAAATCTGGGTCGATGCCGATGCCTGTCCCGCAGTTATCAAGGAGATCCTGTACCGCGTGGCCGAGCGGCTGCAAATGCCGGTGACCCTGGTGGCGAACCAGTTGATGCGGGTGCCGCCGTCGCGCTATATCCAGGCGCGCCAGGTGCCGGCCGGCGCCGACGTGGCGGACCAGGAAATCGTGCGGCTGCTGGCGCCGGGCGACCTGGTTGTGACCGGCGATATTCCATTGGCCGCTGACGTGCTGAAGAAGGGTGGCGTGGCGTTGAGCCCGCGCGGCGAATTCTTCACCAACGACAATATCGCGCAAATGCTGAGCATGCGCGCTTTCATGGAAGAGTTGCGCAGCGGCGGTGTCGATACCGGCGGGCCGCCGCCCTTCAGCCAGGCCGACCGGCAGCAATTTGCCAACCAACTGGACCGGCATCTGGCGAAAATGCGGCCCAGGCAATAAAGACAGTCTGGATTACCGCTTGCCCGCCGCTTTACGGCGGCGCGTTACTGCCAGCAAACCCAGTCCTGCCGCGACGGTGGCCAGCGTGGCCGGTTCCGGAACTTGCTGGAACGAGTCCAGGCCCGCAACCAGGTAAATGATCTGTCCGGACACCGGGTCGGCGTGGCCGACATTCAGGAAGGCGCTGCGCGCCAGCTCAAACGATGGCCGTGCCAGCGACGCATCGTTGAACATGTTTCCCGAAGGGTCGAACATCGTCAGCGAAGCCCAGTCCCAGGGGCCATTGTTTGCCCATGCCATCCAGGCATCCTCGCCATAGGTATAGGCCGCGTTATTGAAAATCCCGAAGGAAACGCCCTGGCCAGGCAGGGCGCTGAAGGCAAAGCCGCCATCGAATTGCAGGCGCATGCGGTTGCCGGGGCCATTGCCCTGATAGATAGCCGTGTCCGGGTCGGTACCATAACCCGGGGAAAAGTAGGGCGTATCGGTATCGTAGGTGAGGTATCCGGTGATCTTTTCCCCGTAGTTGATCGCACTGCCGCCGATGTTGACGGACTGCTCGGCATGAATGTTGACGTTGCCATCGTCGAGTACGTCGCGTACGGAAATGCCGCTGAGCCTGGCGGTGTATTCGATGTTGATGAGGGACGCCTGGGCTGGGGCAGCCAGCGCGAACGCGCTCAATAAGGAAAGCAGAACTTTGTGCATAGGTGTAAATAATGAACAGGCTGTGGGAGAGAAGTAAGCCGGGTCGTAGGTCTGGCCGTATCCCCGGCTGTATATGCGGTCTTATTTCACGCGTGAAGAGATGCGGCGGCGCGCTGCCAGCAAGCCCAGGCCCGACAGCATTAACAGGACAGAGGCTGGTTCAGGGACAGCGGTCAGCGACGTGATTTTGCCTTGCATCGTATAACTCAACTCCGTATCCAGCGAAGCATAGTCATACACAAAGCTCAACTGCTGGAATGCATTGAAGTTCAGCCACAGCGGCAACGCCTCCGTATCGAATGCAGTTTGTGTCATATCCGAGAATTGCATTGCAAAACTTTGCGCTCCGTCAGTGTTGTATGCAAATCCCTGAATGTAGATACCATCTTCACCCTGCCAGTCATTACTGACTCTTACCGTGGTATTCGGCATGAAGTCATTTGGCATGGGAATGCTTTGGAATGCCAGCCCACCCTGGAAATATGCTGAGACGGAATTTGATGGGGCAGACGATATATACGCTTGTATATGCCCAGGTATGGGGTAGAAATTGGATGCTGGCGTTTCGGAATCGAAGGTAAAGCGGCCTTTGAGTTCGCCGCCGCGGACGACGTCATTTCCGAGAATCGTGGCAGAGTCAACGACTGTGAAATACGGAGTAGACGGCTTGGGGATCGTAACCAGATCGACAGTTCCCGTGAAGTCGTAGGTAATCAGTTTTGCCTGGGCAATGCTGCTGATGCAGGCCCCTGCCAGTAAAGTCGCGATGAATTTTTTCATGGATGCGAAGAGAGGCAGTTTCCGCCGCCCCGTTGGTTGAAGTCACAGATTATTGAAGCGATTACGGCGACGGACCATTGTTACCAGCGACAGGCCGGCTGCCATCATGGTAAGGGTGCCTGGTTCTGGAACTGTGCGGATGGAGTCCAGCACGGCGGTAACCGTGATTTGCTGCCCTGGTGTGCCGTAGAAATTGGGATCCTGCTGGTAATCCCAGATGTTCACCGAGTCGACTTTCGCAGTGAGCTCGAGGTTGACGATAGACGCCTGGGCTGGGGCAGCCAGCGCCAGCGAGCACAACTGGGAAGTCAACACATTACGCATGGCTTGTTTATTTGTATTTAATAATATGCAATTAAAACATCGGCAAGCCAGTGTTGTCTATGCTGTAAGGAAAATATAATTGTCTATGTGAATTTTTGTGAGGGGGCTAGTTGTTTCTTCGACGCCCATGAAAAACGCCCGGCAGGCATGAAGCCGGCCGGGCGTTGGCGATGTTGGGTACTGCTTAGCAGACCTTGTGCATCCAGCCATGCGTATCCGGCGTGGTGCCGTGCTGGATCGCCAGCAGCGCGTCGCGCAGCGCCATCGTGACCGGGCCGTTTTCGCCATTGTTGATGGTGAATTCATAGCCCTTGGCCTTGACCTTGCCGACCGGCGTGATGACGGCGGCGGTACCGCAGGCGAAGACTTCGGTCATGCGGCCGCTGGCGATGTCGTCACGCCATTGCTGCGTGGTGAGCTTGACTTCGCGCGATGCATAGCCCAGGTCTTGCGCCACTTGCAGCAGGCTGCGGCGGGTCACGCCCGGCAGCAGGGTGCCGGTCAGTTCCGGCGTCACGATGACAGGCTTGCCATTCTCGTGATACACGAAGAACAGGTTCATGCCGCCCATTTCCTCGATGTACGAACGCTGGACGGCGTCCAGCCACACCACCTGGTCGCAACCCTGGTCGGTGGCCTGGGCTTGCGCCAGCAAGCTGGCCGCGTAGTTGCCGGCGCACTTGGCTTCACCGGTGCCGCCCGGCGCGGCGCGCACGTAGTCTTCGCTGATCCACACGGTGACCGGCTTCACGCCTTGCGGGAAATAAGCCCCGGCCGGCGAGGCGATCATGACGAACAGGTATTCTTTCGATGGACGCACACCCAGGAACGCGTCGGTCGCGATCATGAACGGGCGCAGGTACAGGCTCTCGCCCACGTTTTTCGGCACCCAGCCCTTGTCGATGCTGATCAGCGCATCGGCGGCCTTCATGAACAATTCCACCGGCAGGGCCGGCATGGCCAGGCGCGCCGCGCTGCGGTTGAAGCGCTCGGCGTTGGCTTCCGGACGGAAAGTGCTGATCGAACCGTCCGGCTGCATGAACGCCTTGAAGCCTTCAAAGATGGCCTGGCCATAGTGCAGCACCGACGCCGACGGCGCCAGGGTCAGCGGTCCGTATGGCTTCACTTCGCCCTGCTGCCATGCGCCATCCTTGTAGGCAATGGTCACCATGTGGTCGGTGAACAGTTTGCCGAAGCCTGGCGAGGCCATCAGCTTTTCGCGTTCAGCGGCGGACAGGGCGGTGGTGGATGGCTGGATCAGGATGTCTGGAGTGCTCATGGATGTTGTCTTAGTGAGGCGGCCACGGGGCGGCCGGTTGGCAATCCCTCGATTCTATCAAAGTTGCCGCCCCAGAACGTAACACCATCGTGAGCGGCGCCTGCTGTCACAGCAGACTTGTTCCGCAGCTGTCGCGAAATGGCGCACCCTGTTGCGCTTTGCCGCAGTGCGCCGCCGCGCGACACATGTTTCGCCGCCATGCCGGGCAGGCATGCAAGTTGCGTTGTAGTGGTGGAGCGCCGGGAAATCCATTCCAGCCGCTTAATCCCACTCATCACACCAACCAAGGAGACGATCATGCAATGGACCAAACCTGAATACACCGACCTGCGTTTCGGCTTTGAAATCACGATGTACATCCTGAACCGCTGATCGGGCTCGCGGGAGCTGCCATGAAAATCCTGGTACTCGGTTCATCGGCTGGCGGCGGCTACCCGCAGTGGAATTGCAATTGCCGCCAGTGCGACGGCGTGCGGCGCGGCGCCATCAACAGCCGTCCCCGCACGCAATCGTCGATTGCGATTTCAGTCGATGGCAACGATTGGCTGCTCGTCAATGCGTCGCCGGACATCCTGGCGCAAATCCGGTCCAATCCCGCGTTGCAGCCGGCGCGGGCCGCGCGCGACAGCGGCATTGCGGCCGTCTTGCTGATGGATGGGCAAGTGGACCATGTGACGGGCTTGATGATGCTGCGCGAGGGAAAGCGCTTGCCGCTGTATTGCAGCGCCGACGTGCGCAGCGACTTGACGTCAGGCTTGCCGCTATTGAATGTGCTGGAACATTATTGCCGCGTCGACTGGCACGAAGTTCCCGTGGCGGCAGGCGAACGCTCGTCGTTCACGATACCGCAACTGGACGGTGTGCGTTTCACGGCGGTGCCGCTGCACAGCAATGCGCCGCCGTATTCACCGCGGCGCGACAACCCCGCGGCGGGCGACAACATCGGCTTGCTGGTGCATGACACGGCCAGCGGCAAGCGCCTGTTCTATGCGCCCGGACTGGGCCGCATCGATCCGCTGGTGGCGCAGGCCATGGCCGAAGCCGATTGCCTGCTGGTCGATGGCACATTCTGGAGCGAGGATGAAATGATCGTGCACGGCTTTTCCAGCAAGCCGGCATCGGCCATGGGACATTTGCCGCAGTCGGGACCAGGCGGCATGCTGGACGTGCTGGCAGGACTGCCGGCAGCGGCGGCGCGGCGCACGATCCTTGTCCACATCAATAACACCAATCCCATCCTTGACGAAGACAGCCCCCAGCGCGGCGTGCTGCGCGCGGCAGGCGTCGAGGTGGCCCATGACGGCATGGAGATCATATTGTGACCACCTTCCACGAACGCTTGCTGGCCAAGGGCGAGCGCTATCACATCCACCACCCGTTCAACGTGCGCATGCAGCAAGGCTTGCTGCGGCCGGACCAGATCCGGGGCTGGGTCGCCAACCGCTTTTATTACCAGGTTTGCATCCCGCAAAAAGATGCGGCCATCATGGCCAATTGCCCGGACCGCGAAACGCGGCGGCGCTGGCGCCAGCGCATCGTCGACCATGATGGCGACGAGACCAACGCTGGCGGGATAGAAGCGTGGGTGCGGCTGGGCGTGGCGGTGGGGCTGACGCGCGACGAATTGTGGTCGCACCGGCATGTGCTGCCGGGTGTGCGCTTCGCCGTCGACGCATACGTGAACTTTGCGCGGCAGGCGCCATGGCAGGAAGCCGTCTGTTCGTCTCTGACGGAAATGTTCGCGCCGAAAATCCACAAGGACCGGCTGGCCAGCTGGCCGCAACACTACCCGTGGATCGAGCCCGATGGCTTGCATTACTTCCGCAGCCGCATTTCACTGGCCGAGCGCGACGTGGAACACGGGCTGGAAACCACGCTGGCCTATTTCGTCACGCCGGCGCAGCAGGAGCGCGCGCTGGACATCCTGCAATTCAAGCTCGATGTGCTGTGGTCGATGATGGACGCCATCGAACTGGCGTACGGTTGACAAGGAGAACATGATGAACACTGAACAACCGCGCCTGGCCCGTTTATTCCGGCTGCAATGGGAACCGGCGCAAGATGCGTATGTGCTGCTGTACCCGGAAGGGATGGTGAAACTCAATCGCAGCGCGGCGGAAATCCTCAAGCGCTGCGACGGCAGCCGGCACTTGCCGGAGATCGTCGCGCAATTGGAGAGCGACTTCGGCGCCACCGGGCTGGGGCCGGACGTCGATGCATTTATTGCCGATGCGCGCCGGCACGGCTGGGTGATTTGATCATGGCCGCCCCGGCGATCAATCCCCCGCTGTGGCTGCTGGCGGAATTGACATACCGCTGCCCGCTGCACTGCGTGTTTTGCTATAACCCCGTCGATTACGTGCGGTGCCGCGATGAATTGAGCACCGGCCAGTGGATGGACGTCATGCGCCAGGCGCGTGAACTGGGCGCCGCGCAGCTGGGCTTTTCCGGCGGCGAACCGCTGTTGCGCGACGACCTGGAACAGCTGGTGGCGGAAGGGCGGCGGCTGGGGTTCTACACGAACTTGATCACGTCCGGCATCGGCTTGACCGACGCGCGGCTAAGGGGGCTGCGCGATGCCGGGCTCGACCACATCCAGCTGTCGTTCCAGGATTCGACGCGGGAAATGAACGACTTCTTGACGAGCACGCGTACCTTTGATTTGAAGTCGAAAGTTGCGCGGCTCATTAAGCAACACGACTATCCGATGGTGCTGAACGTGGTGCTGCACCGGTTTAACCTGGACCATATCGAGCGCATCGTCGAGATGGCGCTGGCCATGGGGGCCGATTACCTGGAGCTGGCCAACACGCAATACTATGGCTGGGGTTTGCTGAACCGGGCGCAGCTGATGCCGACGCGCGAGCAGGTGGAAAAAGCCGAAGCCGCCGTCAACCGGTATCGGGAAAAGATCGGCAACCGCATGCGCATCCTGTTTGTGGCGCCGGATTATTTCGAAGGCAAACCCAAGGCGTGCATGAATGGCTGGGGTTCCGTGTTCCTTGCGGTCGGCGCGGATGGCGCGGCGCTGCCATGCCATGCGGCGCGCACGATACCGGGGATCGCATTCCCCGACGTGCGCGCACACAGCTTGCGCGACATCTGGTATGACAGCGATGCGTTCAACCGCTTCCGTGGCGACGCGTGGATGCGGGAGCCGTGCCGTGCCTGTCCGGACAAGGAAAAGGACCATGGCGGCTGCCGGTGCCAGGCCCTGGCGCTGGCGGGTGACGCGGCCGCGGCCGATCCCGTGTGCGCGAAATCGCCGTCACATGGGGTGGTGCGGCAGGCGGTGAAGCTGGCGCAGCGGCCGGGGAACGAGGCGGGGCAACCGCTGGTATTCCGCAGCGACGCGGCATCCAGGCGGTTGCTGGCAAGCGGGTGATGCGCCGGGGGATTATTCCTGGCGGATCCAGGTTTGCGTACGGCCCAGCATCGGCATGCCGATATAGCCGCGCATTTTCAGCTTCCTGCCGCCATCGGTCAGTTCCAGCTTGCTCTTGTAGACCTTGCCGTTGTTCGGGTCAAGGATTTCACCGCCCGAATATTCATCGCCATCTTTCTTCAAGCCGGTCAGGATCACCATGCCGACCACCGGCTTGTCCTTGCGCGCGTCGGTGCACTTTTCGCATTTCGGATTCTGGTCTTCATTCGGGCCGCGGAACAGTTTCTCGATCTGCCCCTGCAGCACGCCATTGTTTTCCGTGATGCGGATCAGGGCCTTCGGCTTGCCGCTTTCATCATCGATGTTTTGCCACAGGCCGACGGGGGAGGTGTCGGCGGCAAAGGCGGGGGACAGGGCGGCAGCCAGCAAAACGCCGGCGGTGAAGCGCTTGAACATGGTGGGTCTCCAAAGTAGTTGTGGGTGTTATCCGGTCAGTGTAACAAAACGACCGTGCTATTTAACGTCCACAAATTAGAGGGAGCGCTCGGTAGCACCAAGGCGACGGCACCTGAGTGCCGTGCGGCAACGCATGAAACGAAAAAAGCCGGCGCGCAGGCCGGCTTTTGGGCGAGGTTGAGGAAGATTACGCCGGCAGCTTGGCCAGTTGCTCCTGCATTTTCGCCAGGGTGGCGCCAAAGGTGGCAACGCGCTCTTTTTCCTGCGCGACCACGGCGGCCGGGGCGCGCGCCACGAACGATTCCGACGCCAGCTTGCCCGAGGCCTTGGCAATCTCGCCTTCCAGGCGGGCGATTTCCTTGGACAGGCGCTCGCGTTCGGCCTTGACGTCGATCTCGACTTTGAGCATCAGCTTGGTGGTGCCCACGACCGATACCGCCGCCGTGGTTTCAGGCAGCGTGTCGACGATAGACACGTCCGACAGTTTGCCCAGCGCCTGGATGTATGGCGCAAAGACCGCCAGGCGTTCCTTGTCGGCACCCGAGGCTTCCACGATCAGCGGCACACGCAGCGACGGCGCCAGCTTCATTTCACCGCGCAGGTTGCGGGTGGCGTCGGTCAGCGCCTTCAGTTCGCCCATCCAGGCTTCCGCCGCTTCATTGATGTTCGCTTCCACGGCGATCGGGTAAGGCTGCGTCATGATCGACTTGCCGGCCGTATCGCCCTTGCCGGCCAGCGGCGCCACGGTTTGCCACAATTCTTCCGTGATGAACGGAATGACCGGGTGCGCCAGGCGCAGCACGACTTCCAGCACGCGCAGCAAGGTGTGGCGGGTGGCGCGCTGCTGCGCTTCGGTGCCGTTCTGCACCTGTACCTTGGCCAGTTCCAGGTACCAGTCGCAATACTCGTCCCACACGAACTTGTAGATCGCGCTGGCGATATTGTCGAAGCGGTAGTCTTCGAAGCCTTTGGCCACTTCCAGTTCGGCTTTCTGCAGCAGCGAGATGATCCACTTGTCCGCCTGCGACAGGTCGGCATCGCTGCCCGGTGCCGAGCAATCCTTGCCTTCGGTATTCATGATCACGAAGCGGGTCGCATTCCACAGCTTGTTGCCGAAGTTGCGGTAGCCTTCGCAGCGGCCCAGGTCGAAATTGATGTTGCGGCCCAGCGAAGCGTATGACGCCATCGTGAAGCGCACCGCGTCGGTGCCGTAGGCGGCGATCCCTTCCGGGAATTCCTTGCGGGTGGCTTTCTCGATCTTTTCCGCGGCTTTCGGGTTCATCAGGCCCGTGGTGCGTTTTTCCACCAGCGCATCGAGGCCGATGCCGTCGATCAGGTCGATCGGGTCCAGGGTGTTGCCCTTGGACTTGGACATCTTCTGGCCCTGCGAATCGCGCACCAGGCCGTGCACGTAGACCGTGTTGAACGGCACCTTGCCCGTGAAGTGCGCGGTCATCATGACCATGCGCGCGACCCAGAAGAAGATGATGTCGAAGCCCGTCACCAGCACGTTCGACGGCAGGAACGCCTTCATTTCCGGGGTTTCTTCCGGCCAGCCCAAGGTCGAGAACGGCACCAGCGCCGACGAGAACCACGTGTCGAGCACGTCGTTGTCGCGCGTCAGCGCGCCGGTCGAACCGGCGGCGGCCGCCTTGGCTTTGGCTTCCTCTTCGGTCTTGGCCACGAACACGTTGCCCTGCTCGTCGTACCAGGCCGGGATCTGGTGGCCCCACCACAGCTGGCGGGAAATGCACCAGTCCTGGATATTGTTCAGCCACTGGTTGTAGGTGGTCGACCAGTTTTCCGGCACGAACTTGATTTCGCCGGTGGCGACTTTTTCCAGCGCCACTTCGGCAATGGATTTGCCCGGGAAGTACGTGCCTTCCGGCGCCGGCTTGCTCATGGCGACGAACCACTGGTCCGTCAGCATCGGCTCGATCACCACGCCGGTGCGGTCGCCGCGCGGCACCATCAGCTTGTGCGGCTTGACCTGCTCCAGCAAGCCTTGCGCTTCCAGGTCGGCCACGATCTGCTTGCGGGCGGCGAAGCGGTCCAGGCCCACGTAGGCGGCCGGCGCATTGTCGGCGATTTTCGCGTCCAGGGTCAGGATGGACGGCATGTCCAGCTTGTGGCGCTGGCCCACCTGGTAGTCGTTGAAGTCGTGCGCCGGCGTGATTTTCACGCAGCCGGTGCCGAACGCCTTGTCGACGTAGGAGTCGGCGATGACCGGGATTTCACGGTCGCACAGCGGCAGTTTCAGCATCTTGCCGACCAGCGCGGTATAGCGCTCGTCGGTCGGGTCCACCGCCACGGCCACGTCGCCCAGCATGGTTTCCGGACGGGTGGTGGCCACCGTCAGGTGGCCGCTGCCATCGGCCAGCGGGTACTTGATGTACCACATCGAACCGTCTTCCTCTTCCGACACCACTTCCAGGTCCGACACCGCGGTGCCCAGCACCGGGTCCCAGTTGACCAGGCGCTTGCCGCGGTAGATCAGGCCCTGTTCATACAGGCGGACGAACACGTCCGATACGATCTTCGAGCGCGGCTCGTCCATCGTGAAGTATTCGCGGGCCCAGTCCGGCGAGGTGCCCATGCGGCGCATCTGGCCGGTGATGGTGGAGCCGGATTTTTCCTTCCACTCCCAGACTTTTTCCACGAACTTTTCGCGGCCCAGGTCATGGCGCGACACTTTTTGCGCGTCGAGCTGGCGCTCCACCACGATCTGCGTGGCGATGCCGGCGTGGTCGGTGCCGGGAATCCAGGCCGTGTTGTGGCCCAGCATGCGGTGGTAGCGGGTCAGGCCGTCCATGATGGTCTGGTTGAACGCGTGTCCCATGTGCAGCGTACCGGTCACGTTGGGCGGCGGCAGCTGGATGCTGAAGGACGGCTTCGACAGGTCGAGAGAAGCGGCAAAGTAACCGCGCTTTTCCCATTCGCTGCGCCAGAACTGTTCAATATTGGCAGGCTCGAAAGACTTGGCTAATTCCATGATGTTGGGCGTGAGTTATATGCGAAAACGACCATTATAAGGGGGCAATCGAGCCAGTGCATGTGACGGCCACCGCAGTGCACAATTTTTTTCACCGTATAATGGTGCTTAAATAACAACATTTCTTTGCCTGTAAGCAAATTCATCAGTTGTAAGTGAGTGTAAGAACTGATGAGTGCGGCCCTGTTTGGCAAATGAGTTTTCATATAATGAAATTACGTTTTCAGTGTTTCTCGTTTGAAACTTTCTGGAAACACGGTTCTCGCTGGCTGACAACAACATGGAGGCAAACATGGCTACGATCGATGTCAAGATTTCCCAGGCGGTGCTGGACAGCGCCGCGCTGGACGGGGTGGCAAATGAGGACGGCGCATTCGACGCCGCGATGGGCGCGATGGCGTCCGCCCTGGCGGACCTGGGCGACACCACGAAATTCACGGCCGCCACGATGGCCGACGGTACCGTGAAAATCATGTACCCGGACGGCACCTACCAGGAATACACCGGCGTCACCTTGTCCGGCGCCGCGGGTGGGCGGGGCCAGGCCACCGCCACCGGCATGAAACTGGTGGCGCCCGGGGCGGTGGCCATCGAGCAGGCCGGCGCTTTCACCTTTACCTACACGACGCAGCCATCGTTCAGCGTCGATCTCACGGCGGCCGTCATGGACAGCATCAAGGTGAAGACCCTGTTCGCGGCCACGTCGCCGGAATACGACCCGGTCTATGGCAATGTCAGCGCGGAACTCGACGGCCATCTCACCATCGGCATGGATGGCCAGTTGAACGGCAGCTTCAGCAGCCTGTCGCTGACCGCCGACAAATTCCTCGCCTCGGCCACCCTGGAAGGCCGCTTCAACGTATCGTCCAACCCGGACAGCATGGCCCATCCCGATGCGGCGGGCGGCCATCCCGACGTGGTGCTGAAACCGCCCCTGTCGGATGTCACGCTCGATGGCAAGGCCACCGCGATGGACCTGGAATTCCGCGACGGCAGTTACGTGCGCGGCAGCGACCTGGGCGTCATGTTCAACAGCGGCCAGCTTGACGACATGCTGGGCCTGGTCCGTGGCGCGCTGTCCGGGGACGACACCATCAAGGTCGACATGCCGGCCGTGCTGGCCGAGACCATGGTGGTGGCCTCCGGCGCCGGCAACGACCGCGTGTCGGTGGCGGGCGGCGGCGGCAAGCTCGATGTGATGGCCGGCGCCGGCGATGACGTGATCACCATCGTGTCCGGCCACCACCATGTCGATGGCGGCGCCGGCACCGATACCGTGGCGTACAGTGGCGCGAAGGCGCAATACACGGTCACGCAGACCGATGCCGGGCTGACGGTGTCGTGGGGCGGCGGCGCCGACGTGCTGACCGGCGTGGAACGCCTGCAATTCGCCGATGGCGCGGTGGCGTACGACACCGGCGGCGCGGCGGGCCAGGCTTACCGGATGTACCAGGCGGCGTTCGACCGCCAGCCGGACAGCCCGGGGCTGGGCTTCTGGATCAAGGCGCTGGACCACCAGGTCACGCTGCGCGACGTCGCCCAGGCCTTTATCCAGAGCACGGAATTCGCGCAACGGTATGGCGACAACCCGTCCGATTCCGCGTTCGTGGCGCGCCTGTACAACAATGTGCTGCACCGCGACTATGACCAGGGGGGATATGACTTCTGGGTCAAGATGCTGGGCCAGGGCGTGTCGCGCGCCGACGTGCTGCTGAGTTTCGCGGAAAGCCAGGAAAACAAGGTGCAGCTGGTGGGCAGCATGCAGCATGGAGTCGAGTTCACTCCTTATGGCAGTTGATGGGCCCGTTGATGGGCCGTTGATGGACTTGCGCCCGCCGCAGCCATGAATGCGCGGCTTGCAGCTTGCATCCTGCTGTTAAGCCTGTAACACGGCTGCCAGGTCTGTCTATTTTTACAATTTTTTTGACTCACCTGCCGCATCTGTCTACCTTGGCCGCTTGACTACCCAACCAAGGAGACAGATATGGCAGTTCGCTTCACCACGTTGTTGGCGGCCGGCTTGCTGGTCACGGCGGCCGGCGCCGCACAGGCCCAGCAGAAAACGTTCTGGATCACCGTGGGCGACGCCGCCTACGCGCAGTTGAAGAAATCCGCGCCGCAAGCCATTGCGCGCGAAAGCCGCACGCTGACCGCGCAGGCCGCGGCGCCCGGCCTAGCCGCCGCCAGGGAACAGGTGCACCTGGTCGAAGTCGACGAACAGCAGATGCTGAAACTGTCGGCCGCAGTGCACCATGAATTGAAGCGCTGCGGCGGCTTCATGATGCACCGGAGCGAAGCCGAGGGCCTGGCCGCGCTGTCTCCCAAAACCCAGTCCGCCACGCTGGCGCCGGTGCTGACCCGTCCCACGTACACGCTCGACAACCAGAGCCTGATCACGCCGCTGGTGCCGCAACTGCAGGCATCGAACATCGCGCAGACCATCATCGACATGTCGGCCTTCACCAACCGCTATTACACGACCACCGCGGGCGTGAACGCGTCGGACTGGCTGAAAAACAAATGGACCACGATGGCGTCCGGCCGAACCGACATCACGGTGACGCAATTCACGCACAGCACCTATCCGCAAAAATCCGTGATCCTGACCATCAACGGCACCGACAATGCGTCGGAAGTCGTGGTGCTGGGCGCCCACCTCGATTCCATCAACACCAACGGCACCACGGAAACCACGCGCGCGCCGGGCGCCGACGATGACGCGTCCGGCATCGCCAGCATGACCGAGGCGCTGCGCGTGATGCTGGCGTCGAACTACAAGCCGCGCCGCACCATCAAGATGATCGGCTACGCGGCCGAGGAAGTGGGCTTGCGCGGTTCGCAGGATATCGCCACCTGGCACAAGAACAACAACGTCAAGGTGGTCGGCGTGATGCAGCTGGACATGACGAACTACAAGGGCTCGCCGTCGGACATCTACATGTACACCGACTACACGGACAGCCTGCAGAACGACTTCGTGGTGAAGCTGATCCAGACTTACCAGCCGACCCTGACCATCGGCTACGACAAGTGCGGCTACGGCTGCTCGGACCACGCGTCGTGGACCGCGCAGGGCTATTGGTCGTCGATGCCTTTCGAAACGTCGTTCACCCAGGATAACCCGTACATCCATACCGCCAACGATACCTACGCCAACATGGGCAGCCAGGCCGACCACGCGCTGAAGTTTGCGCGCCTGGGCCTGACCTTCGCCATGGAACTGGGCAGCGACGGTCCCGGCACCACGGTGCCGGACAAGGTCGAAACGTTCAGCGGTTCGCTGACCGCCGGGCAGAAGAAGACTTTCGGACCGTTCAAGGCCACGGCCGGCACGTTCAAGGCGTCCACCACCGGCACCGGCGACGTCGACCTGTATGTGCGCAAGACCACAACGCCGACCACCACCACGTATGACTGCAAGTCCGACGGCTCGACCGCGACGGAATCGTGCTCGCTCAGCGTGACGGCCAGCGGCGACTACTATGTGCTGCTGAACGGTTACAGCGCCTCGACCTATACGCTGAACGTGACGTACAAGCCGCAGACGCCATGAGGGCGGCTGTTCATATACCGCTATCATTTATTTAATATGTGCCGCGTGGCGGCGGGCCATGTATAATCGGCCCGCTCGCGCACATTGCGCGGCAAACGCTAGGGGTCCTGCGGCGTGCATGAAGATGCGCGCCAGCGGGTGAGAAATACCCTCCGAACCTGATCTGGATAATGCCAGCGAAGGGAAGCTTTCGGCTCGCCGCACCACCCCGCACGGGTTGGCGCGCATTCGCCAAACCTCCTTTGCTGGCTCCTGTAGAGCTACCGAAGGAGCCAAATGAACGCCAACGCCAAATTCCTGTCCGCCACCGCTGAAGTGGACAGCGCCGCCGTCGCACCACTGCCGAATTCCCGCAAGATTTATGTCCAGGGCAGCCGCCCTGACATCCAGGTGCCGATGCGCGAGATTTCGCAGTCCGACACGTCCGCGTCGTTTGGCCATGAAAAAAACCCGCCGATCTACGTGTACGACACGTCCGGCGTGTACACCGATCCGGCCGCCCGCATCGATATCCGCTCCGGCCTGCCGACCCCGCGCACGCCATGGATCCTGGAGCGCGACGATACCGAGGAACTGGCCGGCCCGACTTCCGAATATGGCCAGGCGCGCCTCGACGACCCCGCGCTGGCCGAGCTGCGCTTCAACCTGACGCGCAAGCCGCGCCGCGCGAAAGCCGGCCCGAACGGGGTAGCCAACGTGTCGCAAATGCACTATGCGCGCAAGGGCATCGTGACGCCGGAAATGGAATACGTGGCGATCCGTGAAAACATGCGCCGCAAGGAATACCTGGCCGAGCTGAAGGCCGCCGGCCCGCTGGGCGAGCGCATGGCCGACATGATGGGCCGCCAGCATCCGGGCTTCAACTATGGCGCCAATATCCAGGCCGAGATCACGCCGGAATTCGTGCGCGACGAAATCGCCCGCGGCCGCGCCATCATCCCCGCCAACATCAACCACCCGGAAGTCGAGCCGATGATCATCGGCCGCAACTTCCTGGTGAAGATCAATGCCAACATCGGCAACTCGGCCGTGACCTCGTCGATCGGCGAGGAAGTCGAGAAAATGACGTGGGCCATCCGCTGGGGCGGCGATACCGTGATGGACCTGTCCACCGGCAAGCACATCCACGAAACCCGCGAATGGATCATCCGCAACAGCCCGGTGCCGATCGGCACGGTGCCGATTTACCAGGCGCTGGAAAAGGTCAATGGCAAGGCCGAAGACCTGACCTGGGAAATCTTCCGCGACACCCTGATCGAACAGGCCGAGCAGGGTGTCGACTATTTCACGATCCACGCCGGCGTGCTGCTGCGCTACGTGCCGCTGACGGCCAAGCGCATGACCGGCATCGTTTCGCGCGGCGGTTCCATCATGGCCAAATGGTGCCTGGCGCACCACAAGGAAAACTTCCTGTACACGCACTTCGAAGAGATTTGCGAAATCATGAAGGCTTATGACGTGTCGTTCTCGCTGGGCGACGGCCTGCGTCCGGGCTCGGTCTACGATGCCAACGACGAAGCGCAGCTGGGCGAATTGAAAACCCTGGGCGAGCTGACGCAGATCGCGTGGAAGCACGACGTGCAGGTGATGATCGAAGGCCCCGGCCACGTGCCGATGCAGCTGATCAAGGAAAACATGGACTTGCAGCTGGAACAGTGCAATGAAGCGCCGTTCTACACGCTGGGCCCATTGACCACCGATATCGCGCCCGGCTACGACCACATCACGTCCGGCATCGGCGCCGCGCAGATCGGCTGGTATGGCTGCGCGATGCTGTGCTACGTGACGCCGAAAGAGCACCTGGGCTTGCCGAACAAGGATGACGTCAAGGAAGGCATCATCACCTACAAGATCGCGGCGCACGCGGCCGACCTGGCCAAGGGCCATCCGGGCGCGCAGATCCGCGACAACGCGCTGTCGAAGGCGCGCTTCGAGTTCCGCTGGGAAGACCAGTTCAACCTGGGCCTGGACCCGGACAAGGCGCGCTCGTTCCACGACGAGACCCTGCCCAAGGATTCGGCCAAGGTCGCGCACTTCTGCTCGATGTGCGGCCCGCATTTCTGCTCGATGAAGATCACGCAGGACGTGCGCGAATACGCGGCCTCCGGCATGCAGGAAAAGGCGATCGAATTCGTCAAGGGCGGCGCCCAGCTGTACAGCAAGGCATGACGGGGCGGCGGCCATGATGGAAATCGAATTGAACGGCGAGCCGCGCCAGGTGCCGCCGCAGCAGACCTTGCAGGCGCTGGTGGAGGAACTGGGCATTGCGCACCAGGCGCTGGCGCTGGCCGTCAACCGCACCGTGGTGCCGCGCCAGGGCTGGCCGGCGCGCGCGCTGCAGCCTTTGGACAAGGTCGACATCGTCCGCGCCATCGGCGGCGGCTGAGCCGCGTGCGTGGCGGATGACGCGCTTTGCGCTAATCCGCCCTGCAGCGTCAATCGTAGGCCGGATTAGCGCAGCGTAATCCGGCAATGCGTGCATAAAAAATCGGAGAAAGAGATGCGTGACTCGAACGAAGACCTGCTGACCATCGCAGGCAAAACCTACAAGAGCCGCCTGCTGGTGGGCAGCGGCAAATACAAGGACTTGCAACAGACCCGCGACGCCACGCTGGCGGCCGAGGCGGACATCATCACGGTGGCGATCCGCCGCGTGAACATCGGCCAGGACCCGAACGCCCCGAGCCTGCTGGACGTGGTGCCGCCGTCGGAATTCACCATCCTGCCCAACACGGCCGGCTGCTACAACGCGAAGGACGCGGTCTACACGCTGCAGATGGCGCGCGAGCTGCTGAACGGCCACAAGCTGGTGAAGCTGGAAGTGCTGGGCGATGAAAAGACGCTGTTCCCCAACATGCCGGAAACCCTGGTGGCCGCCAGGGAGCTGGTCCGGGACGGTTTCGACGTGATGGTGTATTGCAGCGACGACCCGATCCAGGCCCGCATGCTGGAAGACCTCGGCGTGGCGGCCGTGATGCCGCTGGCGTCCCTGATCGGTTCCGGCATGGGCATCTTGAACCCGTGGAACCTGTCGCTGATCATCGAGCAGGCCAGGGTGCCGGTGCTGGTCGATGCCGGCGTCGGCACCGCGTCCGACGCCGCCATCGCCATGGAACTGGGCTGCGACGGCGTGTTGATGAATACCGCCATTGCCGGCGCCCAGGACCCGGTGCGCATGGCGCGCGCCATGAAGCTGGGCGTGCAGGCGGGCCGCGAAGCGTTCCTGGCCGGGCGCATTGCGCGCAAGTTCGCCGCCTCGCCATCGTCGCCGATGGCTGGCCGGATGACGGGCAACCACGCATGACGGCCGAGGCGCGCCAACCCTGCGTGCTGGTATTTGCCGGCGTCGACCCCTCGGGCGGCGCCGGCATCGCCGCCGATATCCTCGCCATCCATGCGCAAAGCGCGCATGCGCTGCCGGTCGTCACGGCGCTGACGGTGCAGGACAATGACCGTGTCTACGCGGTGCAGCCGGTGGAGCCGGAACTGGTGTTGAAACAGGCGCGCGCGCTGGCCGCGAAAATGGCGATCCGCGCCGTCAAGATCGGCATCACCGGCAGCGCCGCCAACGCGCTGGCGATCGCCCAGGTGATTGCCGAGCTGCGCGCCACGTATCCGGACTTGCCGGTGGTGCTGGACCCGGTGCTGGCCAGCGGCCACGGCGACCTGCTGTCGCGCGACGACGCGGTGCAGGCGCTGGCGCCGCTGCTGCCGCTGGCCACCATGATCACGCCCAACGGCGTGGAAGCGGCCGCGCTGGCCGGCGCGCCGCGGCAGGCGGCCGACCATGCGCAGGCGCGCGACCATGCGCAGCGCCTGCTGGAGCTGGGTTGCCGCCATGTCCTGATCACCGGCGGCCACGGGCTGGGCGACACCATCATCAACCGCTGGTTCAACCAGGCGCAGGGCCAGAGCTGGAGCTGGCAACGCCTGCCGGGAGAATTCCATGGCAGCGGCTGCACGCTGGCGTCCACCATTGCCGGCCTGCTGGCGTATGGCTATCCGGTGGCGCAGGCGCTGGTCAGGGCGCAGGGCTATACCCACCGCACGCTGGCGGCGGCCTATGCCATCGCGCCGGGCCAGCTGATTCCGCAGCGCTGACGCGGCCACCGCGACAGGCGTTCTATCGAATATTGAAGGAGAGTCACGATGCAAGGACTATATCTGGTTACACCCAACTGGGATGACACCGTCAAACTGCTGTCCGTGACGGAACAGGCGCTGGCGGCCGGCGCCGCCGTGCTGCAATACCGCCACAAGGACGCCGGCGTGGATTTGCGCATCGAGCAGGCCACCGCGCTGCAGGAACTGTGCCGCCGCTACCGCGTGCCGTTTATCGTCAACGACCATGTCGACCTGGCGCTGCAGCTCGACGCCGACGGCGTGCACGTGGGCGGCACCGATACCAAGGTGGCGCAAGTGCGCGCGCTGCTGGGACCGGGCAAGATCATCGGCGCCTCCTGCTATGGCGACCTGCAACTGGCCATCGACGCCGAGGCGGCGGGCGCCAGCTATGTGGCGTTTGGCGGGTTTTATCCTTCGCTGGTGAAGAAATACGCGGTCACCACGCAGCCGGCGATCATCGATGCCGCGCTGGCGCAGGTGCGCCTGCCCAATTGCGTCATCGGCGGCATGACGCCGGACAATGCCGCGCCGCTGGTGGCGCGCGGCGCGCACATGGTGGCGGCCATCACCAGTGTCTACCAGGCGCAAGACCCGGCCGCGGTAGTACGGACGTTCAATCTCTTGTTTGAGAAGCAAGGAATTCGCGCACGGGCAGCTTGATTTCTCTATAATGGGGCATCCTGGCAGGCGCCAATGTGGGCGCCTGATTGAATAAAGGTTGCCGACCATGACTGCACAAGCCCCGGCCAAGCGCCTGATCCTCGTTGTCGATGACGACAAACTGCTGGCGGAATTCATCTGCGAAATCCTGCGCCACGCGGGATACGACACCGTGCAGGCGCATGGCGCCGACGAGGCGCTGAAGCTGATCGCCGAGCGCGAGCCCGACCTGGCGTTGCTCGATATCCATATGCCCGGCATGTCCGGCCTGGAGCTGGCCAAGCAATTGAACCGCAATACGTCGGTGCCATTCATGTTCCTGTCCGGCCGCGGCGACAATGACGCCGCCAAGGAAGCCGCCGCCCATGGCGCCGTGGGCTTCGTGGTGAAGCCTGTCGATGAACAGCATCTGATGCCGGCCTTCCGCGCCAGCCTGGCGCGCGCCGATGAAATCCGCCAGTTGCGCCGCACGGAAATGAACCTGAACGCCGCGCTGGCGGCGGGACGGGAAACCAGCCTGGCCGTGGGACTGTTGATGTGCAAATTCCAGACCGACCGCAACACGGCGTTCGAAGTGTTGCGTGACCATGCCCGCTCCAGCCGCCGCAAGATCAATGAAATCGCCGACCAGCTGCTGTCCGCCGAGGAAATGTTGAACAGCCTGCACGCTTCGTTCAATGCCCGCCTCAAGAAGTAGTCGTTAGGAAAATACAATCGCCCCGATAGATAATTATTTGACGCAACTTTGTATGGAAGTGCGCTAAACTGTCGCCATACAGCGGGGCCCCGACCTGTCCCCGCTTCCCGTTGTGACAGCCTTTCCCCTGCCGCCACATCCGATTTTCCCCCGGCCCCCACTCCGCCGACCCTATGCAACCCTGACTGTTTCCGTTCGCCGTGCGCCATGCATGCGATACGCCAGGCTTGCATCAACCCAGCTTATGCCGCGGCCAGCCGGCTGCGGGCGGAGATGACAATGAAAGATTCCCCCGGCATCGTTTGCGATGCCTACCATGAAGTCACTGCGGCCTGCGGCGCCGTGCCGCGCGTGCTGCACGTCGATGGCGACGATGACGCCGCCCTGGTGCTGGCCACCCTGCTGGTGCCGGAAACCCAGGTGCGCCACGCCGGCAGCCTGGCCGAAGCCATCCGCGCCATCAATGAACACGAGTACGCCCTGGTGGTGCTGGATCCGGATTTGCCGGACGGCGATGGCGCCGATCTGCTGCAGGCGCTGGCGCGGCGCCAGGCCGCGCCGCCGGTATTGCTGTATTCCGCGCGCCCTCCGGATTTGCGCTCGCCTGCCCAAACCTTCCTGCCGAAAACGTGGACGTCGCCGCGCCAGTTATGGCGCACCGTGTCGCACATGCTGGACTTGCCGTCGGCATCGCTGCAGGAGTTGCTAGCATGAAATTATCCGACTTGAAGAATATCCTGTATGTGGAAGATAACCCGCAACTGCGCTGCGTGACCAAGATGGCCCTGGAAGTCATCGGCCAGTTCCAGGTATGCGATTGCGATTCCAGCCGTAGCGGCTTGATCAACGCATCGGACTTTTTCCCCGACCTGATCTTGCTGGATGTCGCTTCGTGCAACCAGGACGGCCTGGCGACGCTGGAGCGGCTGCGCCGCCTGCCGCACTTGCGCGATACGCCGGCCATGTTCGTGACCGGATTGGCGGCCGCGGCGGACGTGGCGCAATACGTGGCGGCCGGCGCGATCGGCATCATAGCCAAGCCGCTGGAACCGTTGCGGCTGGCGTCCCAGGTGCGGCAATTGTGGGCCAGCCGTCAGCAGTTGCCCGGGGGTTTTGGTTTTACGGCGTCGATGGCGTGTCACGAGTAATGGTTCCTTGATAAGATGCCGGTTTTTCAACCGACATCGGGAACTGTTATGAAAACCAAAGCCGCCGTGGCGTGGAAGGCCGGTGCGCCGTTGACCATCGAAGAGGTGGAATTGAGCGGGCCGCGTGAAGGGGAAGTGCTGGTCGAGATCAAGGCGACCGGCATTTGCCATACGGATTACTACACGCTGTCCGGCGCCGACCCTGAAGGCATTTTCCCCGCCATCCTTGGACACGAAGGGGCGGGGGTGGTGGTCGATGTGGGCCCTGGCGTGAAGTCCCTGAAAAAGGATGATCACGTCATCCCGCTGTATACGCCGGAATGCCGGCAATGCAAATTCTGCCTGTCGCAAAAAACCAACCTGTGCCAGTCGATCCGCGCGACGCAGGGCAAGGGTTTGATGCCGGACGGCAGCAGCCGTTTTTCGCTCGACGGCAAGCCGATCTTCCACTACATGGGCACGTCGACGTTTTCCAATTACATCGTGGTGCCGGAAATCGCGCTGGCGAAGATCCGCTCCGACGCGCCGTTCGACAAGGTCTGCTACATCGGCTGCGGCGTGACTACCGGCGTGGGCGCCGTGCTGTTCACGGCCAAGGTGGAGGCGGGCGCCAACGTGGTGGTGTTCGGCCTGGGCGGCATCGGCTTGAACGTGATCCAGGCCGCGAAAATGGTGGGCGCCGACAAGATCATCGGCATCGACCTGAACCCCGGCCGCGAAGCGATTGCCCGCAAGTTCGGCATGACGCACTTCATCAATCCCAATGACGTCGAGAACGTGGTCGACGCCATCATCCAGCTGACCGACGGCGGCGCCGACTACAGCTTCGAATGCATCGGCAATACCACCACCATGCGCCAGGCGCTGGAGTGCTGCCACAAGGGCTGGGGCCAGTCGATCATCATCGGCGTGGCGGCCGCCGGCCAGGAAATCTCGACCCGTCCATTCCAGCTGGTGACGGGCCGCGTCTGGAAGGGTTCGGCCTTCGGCGGCGCGCGCGGACGCACCGACGTGCCGAAAATCGTCGACTGGTACATGGAAGGCAAGCTCAATATCGATGACTTGATCACCCATAAGCTGGCGCTCGACGACATCAACCAGGGCTTTGACTTGATGAAGAGCGGCGAATCGATCCGCTCGGTCGTGATGTACTAATCCTCGTGCCTTGATTGAAATCAGCAGGCTGCACCGCCCGGTTTGCAGCCTGTCGCATTTCCTGCTTTTTTCTTCCCCGTTTGCCTTACCTTTACTCCTGCCCCCAGCACGCCGTGAAGTAGAAAAAAAGTTCTAGACATGAATGTCTAGATCATTTAATCTACTTTGCAACCATCCAGGAGCCCCGTATGACCACTGACGCCTTGTTTTCCGCCTTGCTGCCCGCGATCGGCTGGTCGCTGCTGCACTTTGTGTGGCAAGGCGTGCTGGTGGGGTGTACCGCATCGCTGGCGCTGCATGGCCTGCGCAACGCGCGGCCTCAAGCCCGTTATGCGGTCGCGTGCGCGGCCTTGCTGCTGTGCGCGGCGTTGCCGCTGGCCGGGATCGCGATGCGGCTGGCCGACGCGGCCGTGCCTGCCGTGCTGCCGGCCGCCCCCGAGGCGGGCTGGCTGGCGGCCACGGATGCGCCGGCGGTGCCGGAATTGATCGACGCCGACCAGTGGATCTCGTGGCGCTACCTGCTGCAGCGCCAGTTGCCGTGGCTGGTGCTGCTGTGGGCTGCAGGCGCCGCCGTCATGACGTTGCGCCTGTCGATGGGCTTGCTGTGGGTGCGCGAGCGCACGCTGCAGGCGGCCGACGTGGCCGACGCGGCGTGGCAGCAACGCATGGACCGCCTGGCGCTGCGCATGGGCCTGACCCGCAAGGTGCGCCTGGCCATCGCCGCGCAGCTGGACGGTCCGATGACGGCCGGATGCTGGAAGCCGGTGGTGCTGGTGCCCGCATCGCTCGTGACGGGCATGCCGGCCGACTTGCTGGAAGCGCTGCTGGCGCACGAACTGGCGCATGTGCGCCGTCACGATTACCTGGTCAACCTGGCGCAAAGCGCCATCGAAATTTTGTTGTTCTACCACCCCGCCGTGTGGATGCTGTCGCGCCGCATCCGCGTGGAACGGGAACAGATCGCAGACGATATCGCTGCAAGCACGCTCGGCGAACCGCGGCGCCTGGCCCTTGCATTGTCGGAACTGGACCGTTTCCAGTTCTCCCCACCCCAACTGGCCCATGCGGCCCACGGAGGAAACCTCATGTCCCGTATCAAACGCCTGGTCCGTCCAGGCTCCGAACCCCTCAGCTGGAAGATCGCGGCGCCGCTGCTGGGATTGTGCACGGCGTGCGCCATGCTGTATGCCCATGCGGCGCCTTCCACGGACACTGCGCGTGGCAAGGTGTCCATTACCACGGAAGACAACAGCGCCAATGACGTGAACAAGGCCAATGATGCCAATCGCGCCAACGATGCGAACCGTGCCAACGATGCCGGCGATGCCCATCGCGGCAAGCGGGTGGCGGTGGAGGACTCGCTGTCCGGTGGCGAGGAATTGGTGGACGGCGTGGCGATGCCACCAGTACCGCCCGCGCCTCCCGCCCCGGCATTCCCTGCTGCGCCAGCCATTCCCGCCATTCCAGCCGCACCCGCCGTACCTGCGGCCCCTGCGATGCCTGCCGCCCCGGCGGTCCCTGCAATGCATGCATTGCCAGCCCTCCCGGAGGTACCGCCGGTGCCGCCAGCCCCTCCTGCGCCGCCCATGGCGGACTTGCCGGATGCGCCAGCCCATATCCCGCATCCGCCCAAGCCGCCCAAGCCGCCGAAGGCGCCACGAATCGACCTGCATGGTGAAAACTTCCGCCATCTGCAGATCAGCGACAGCAGCAAGGACTCGTATGCCGTGGTGCAGGGTAACCGCAACATCTCGTTGTCCGGCACGGAATCCGACATCGATGAATTGAAGCGCCTGAAAGGCGCCGTCAAAGGCGATTTCATCTGGTATCGCAGTGGCGGCAAGTCGTATTTGATCCAGGATCCGGCACTGCTGGCCAAGGCCGGGGCGGCCTGGGCGCCAACGGAAAAGCTGGGCGAACAATTGGATGCGCACGGCAGGGTGATGGACCAGCACAGTAAAGTCATGGATGCCCTGTCCGCCAAAATGGATACGCTCAATGCACAGCGGGAAGGCAGCCAGGTCGAACGTGAAGCGCGCCGTGCGGCCGAACGCAAGGTCGAGCAATTGGCGCGCCAGCAGGAAGCCATTGCCCGTCAAATTGAAGCAGCCGGCCGCAAGCTGGAGCGGGAACTGTCTGAAGGCCGGCGTGATGCCGACCGCCAGTTGATGGAAGCGCTGCAAGCGAAAATGGAACCGTTGACGCAGCAAATCGCGCAAGCGTCGCAGGAAGTGGCGAAAAGCCATGCGCAACTGGCGCTGCAGGCCGGCCCCATGAAAGAGCTGGGCCGGCAAATGGCGGAAGCCAGCAAGCCCATGCGCGAACTGGGCCGCAAGATGGGCGAGCTGGGCCGTGAGCAGGCGCGCATCAGCCGCGAAGCGGACAAGACCGTACGCAGCCTGATCGAAGAAGCGGTCCGTAACGGCCGGGCCAAGCCCATGCTGTAACCATGATCGCACTGGCAGGGCGGTCCGCTAACGAACCGCCCTGCCATCGCGCACCGAAAACTGGGGCAAACAGGAGTCAGGACAACAAGGGACAACAAGGGGCCAGGCACCAAAATGTCGACTAGATTTCGCCGAAAGCTGGGGCCAGGCACCGAAATGTCGACTAACCATGGTCGTGCTGACAAGAAGGCCCGCTAGCGCATCGCCCTGTGCGCCAGCGAAAACCGGGGCCAGGCACCAAAATGTCGCCAAAATGTCGACTAGATTCCGCAGGTGTGGAAGGGCCTGGCGCCGAACGCTTCAGTCGTTGCCCGCGCCAGGCCAGGCGCCGGTTCAGGCGGCCGTGGCGTTGCGCTGCCGCAGGCGCCAGCCAACAACGCCCAGGCCCGCCAGCAGCATCGCGTAAGTGCCGGGTTCCGGAATCGGCGGCGCGTCCGAAGCAAAGAGGGTTGCCCCCATGTCGAAGTAGCCCTGCGCCGCGCTGCTGCCGGTATAAATTTCGCCAAACAGCGTGCTGTTCACTTGACCCCTTCTGAACGTATAGTCCGTGTCGAAGCTGGAACCGGGAACGTAACCGTTGAATTTGAAACTGGTGCTCAGATAGTTTGCGCTGCTTTTCGTCAGGGAGACCGTGTAAGGGAGGCTGAATATCGCCAGCGTATTCTTGGACAGCGTAAATGACGAGCCCCAGGATGCCCTGACCTCCGCCGACGTATTCGGTTGCAGCACCTGGGCAGCGACGCTCAGGCTCATGGGTCCTTTCGTGGCCTCGGCAAATGCCCACTGGCTCGAATGGGTCACCGTACCCATGGCAGTGTAGTCCCAACTATATTGGTTCCCCGGCTGGTGCTGGACCGTATAGCTGGCGCCGCCATATTCATTGAGGAACGTGATGGCGGGTGTGACGCCATCCGTTGCGTCCAGGTCGATCAAATTGACGGTCACACCGGAAACGGTGAAGGATGCTTGCGTCGCCATGGCCGCGCTGGGCAAGACTAGAGGCAGCAGCGTCATGGCGATCAGTTTTTTAAGGTTCATATCAACTCCGAATTGGCTTGTAATTAGCAATTAAGTAATGTTGCATATAAATTATCTATTGAAAGTGCTGTGCTCGCTGTTTCCAAAGGGTATCGTGTGCCGCATTCCCCACCAGGCGAACCGCCACGCGCCGCCCGCCGCGCATCCCCGCTCGGTATAATCACGGGATGCAAAATCTTCTCCACAACCTCAATCCCGAACAACTTGCCGCCGTCACGCTGCCGGCGCAAAGCGCGCTGATCCTGGCGGGCGCCGGCTCCGGCAAAACCCGCGTACTGACCACGCGCATTGCCTGGCTGATCCAGACGGGCCAGATTTCGCCGTCCGGCGTGCTGGCCGTGACCTTCACCAACAAGGCCGCCAAGGAAATGCTGGCGCGGCTGTCGGCGATGTTGCCGATTAATACACGGGGCATGTGGATCGGCACCTTCCACGGGTTGTGCAACCGCCTGCTGCGCACGCACTACAAGGACGCCGCGCTGCCGCAAACATTCCAGATCCTCGATACGCAAGACCAGCTGTCGGCCATCAAGCGCTTGCTGAAGGCGTTCAATATCGATGACGACAAATTCCCCGCGAAAAACGTGATGTACTTCATCAATAACGCGAAGGATGCCGGGGTGCGCGCCGCGCAGATGGAAGCGTTTGACGCCAACGAGCGCAAGATGATCGAGTTGTACGAGCTGTACGACGAACAATGCCAGCGCGAAGGCGTGGTGGATTTTGCCGAACTCTTGTTGCGCACGTATGAACTGCTGAGCCGCAACCAGCCGCTGCGCGAGCATTACCAGCAGCGCTTCCGCCATATCCTGGTCGACGAGTTCCAGGACACCAACGATTTGCAATACAAGTGGCTGAAGCTGATGTCGGGGCAGGGCGCCAGCGCCGTGTTTGCCGTGGGCGACGACGACCAGAGTATTTATGCCTTCCGTGGCGCCAACGTCGGCAACATGCGCGCATTTGAAACGGAATTCCACGTCAAGAACCTGATCAAGCTGGAACAGAATTACCGTTCCCACGGCCACATCCTCGATGCGGCCAATATCCTGATTTCCAATAACAGCCGCCGCCTGGGCAAGAACTTGCGCACCGACGCGGGGCAGGGCGAGCCGGTGCGCGTGTATGAAGCCACCTCGGATTTGCAGGAAGCGCAGTGGATCATCGAGGAATCCAAGAACCTGATCAATGAAGGCGTCAAGCGTAGCGAGATCGCCGTGCTGTACCGCTCGAATGCGCAATCGCGCGTGATCGAACACGCGCTGTTTTCCGCCGGGATTCCCTACACCGTGTATGGCGGCTTGCGCTACTTCCAGCGCGCCGAGGTCAAGCATGCGATCGCTTACCTGCAATTGATGGACAACCCGCACAACGATTCGGCCTTCCTGCGCGTGGTGAATTTCCCCGCGCGCGGCATCGGTGTGCGCACCATCGAACTGTTGCAGAACGCCGCCACGCAATACGGCATTTCCCTGTATGCGGCCGTGCCCTACATGACGGGCAAGGCGGGCGCCGCGCTCGGCGCGTTCGTGAAACTGATCGAAGGCGCGCGCTTTGAAACCCAGCAATTCGCGCTGCCGGAACTGGTGCGCGTGGTGCTGGACGCCAGCGGCCTGCTGGCCCACTATGCGACGGAAAAAGAAGGCGCCGACCGCATAGAAAACCTGGAACAGATGGTCAACGCGGCCAAGCAATTCGTGTCCGAGGAAGGCTATGGCCAGGATGCGCCGGCGCACCTGGGCCCGCGCGCGGAAGCGCAGGCCGGAGAAGCCATCGTCAATGCCGACGGCCTGGAAATCCTCGATGCCGATGTCCCGCTGTCGACCGTCATGTCGCCGCTGTCGGCCTTCCTGTCGCACGCTTCGCTGGAAGCCGGCGACAACCAGGCGCAGGCCGGCCAGGATGCACTGCAATTGATGACGGTGCACTCGGCCAAGGGCCTGGAATTCGACAATGTCTTCATTGCCGGCCTGGAAGAAGGCTTGTTCCCGCACGAAAGCAGCGCCAAGGAAGACGATGGCGTGGAAGAAGAGCGCCGCCTGATGTACGTGGCGATCACGCGCGCCCGCAAGCGGCTCTACATGGTGTTTTCACAGACCCGCATGCTGCACGGCCAGACCCGCTACAACGTGCGCTCGCGCTTCTTCGATGAATTGCCGGAAGAATCGCTGAAGTGGCTGTCGCCGCGCGTGCAGGCGCAATGGTTTGGCAACCGCAAGTCCGCGTGGGATGACGCGCCGCTGACCTTTGGCGCCGACAAGGCGCTGACGCAGCGCGTGGCGCAAAAGTCGTCCGGCTGGCGCATCGGCGAAGCCGTGTCGCACAGCCGCTTTGGCGAAGGCGTGATCGTCAACCTGGAAGGCAGCGGCGACAATTGCCGCGCGCAAATCAACTTTGGCAGCCACGGCATGAAGGTGCTGGATTTGTCGGTGGCGAAGCTGGAAAAGCTGAGCCGCTGACGGCGGCATGGATGCGTGATGGCGGCCATGTGGGCCGCCATCAGGTATCAGTCCGTGGTCTTTTCCGGCGCCACCGGCTCATCCGACGGCGCGCCAAAGAAGTGTTTATAGCAGGCGTACGACGCGCACTGATACAGCACCAGCGCGATCGGGAACAGCAGCGCGCGCACCAGCAATTGCGTCATCGAGGCGCCGAACAGCATGGCCAGCACCTGCACGATGAGCATGAAGATCATCACCCAGCACAGCTGGAATACCAGGTAGGCGCGGAAGCTGCGCCAGGTGGTGAAGAAGCTGAAGAACAGCGCCTTGCCGACTTTCATCTGCTGCCAATAAATCAGCATCGGCGACAACAGGTACGCCATCCCCGCCGGCACGCCGACAATCAACAGCCAGAACAGCAGGGCGCCGAAGTTGACTTCCTTCATGGCCGCTTCCGGCGTCATCTGCTGTTTTTGCACCTGCATCGCGACGTCGCCCATGTTCAGCGCAAAAATGCCCATCATCACGGCGGTGGCAGCCAGGTACAGCGCGCCCAGCGTGATCAGGCGCGGCAGCGCCGGCGAACGGAATCCTTCGAACAGCACGTGCAAGGTGACGCGTTCGCGCCGCTCCACTCCCTGGTAGGCACGCATGAAGCCGATGCAGAACACCGGGGTCAGCATCATGGCCGCCACCGGTCCCACCCATGGAATCACGCCCAGCAATTGCATGAGGAAGGAATAGGCGATGACCAGCATGGTCAGGCCGGCCGGCTGTTGCATGAACAGGGCAAAGCCCTGTTTGATCCACAGCCAGCCGGTGCTTGCAGGGAGTTTATTCATTGTCAGAACAGTGCAGGGGCGGCCACGGCAATGCGCTCGCGCAGGATGCGTTCAAAGTGCGTCGGGTCGTGCGGCGTCAGCATTTCCGCTTCGCGCGGCAAGTGCAGATCGTACAGGCGCGACAGCCAGAAGCGCAGCGCGCCGGCGCGCAGCATGGTTTGCCACGATTGCTGTTCGGCCGCCGTGAACGGGCGCACGGCGTGGTAGGCGTCCAGCATGGCGCGCACGCGCGCGGTGTCGAGGATGCCGGTATCGAGGTCGATGCACCAGTCGTTGACCGTGACGGCCACGTCGAACAGCCAGGTATCGCAGCCGGCAAAATAAAAGTCGAAGAAGCCGGTGAGTTTTTCACCGTCGAACATCACGTTATTGCGGAACAGGTCGGCGTGCACCGGGCCCTGCTGCAGCTTTTTATAGAGGTCGGATTTGGCGTAGCTGTCCTGGTACTGGATTTCATCGCGCAACAGCGACGCGGTATCGGCCGGCATGAACGGCATCACTTGCGGCGCCGCCCAGTGCCACCAGTCCAGGCCGCGCAGGTTGGGCTGGTACGCCGGGTAATCGGCGCCGGCCACGTGCATTTTCGCCAGCATGGCGCCCACTTCCGCGCAATGCACGGGCTGCGGCGCCAATTGCGACGCGCCCACCAGCTTGGTGACGATGGACGCCGGTTTGCCGTGCAATGCCGTCACCAGCGCGCCCTGGTCGTTGGGGATCGGCGCCGGCACCGCCACGCCGCGGTCGGCCAGGTGGCGCATCAGGTTCAGGTAAAACGGCAATTGCTCGAACGACAGGTTCTCGAAAATCGTGAGGACGTATTCGCCGCTCTCGGTCGTCAGGAAGAAGTTGCTGTTTTCGATACCGGACGCGATGCCTTTGATCGCGACCGGCTTACCGAGGGGGAATTGCGTGATCCACTGGCTGACATCATCCAGGCTGACCGGGGTAAAAACTGCCATGAGAAAGCGGAGCTGTGATAGCTGGTAAGAAATTAATGGGACGGCAAGGCCAGCGCAAGGTCAGGGTTTTTGCTGCGGCGGAGGCGGGACATTGTCTTCCGCCTCGTCTTCCTTTTGCTTGGTTTTCTTCTTGCCAAGGTCAAATTCCATCACCGTCCACTGCGGGCCACGGTTGGCCATGCCGGCGGCGTCGCCAGGCAACGCGGTACTGGTGGTGGTGTTCTTGGGTTTCACGGTATAGGTCGAAGGACCGCTCTTGACTTTCACTTCCGTCACGCGGCCGCTGTTGTCGCGTTTTTCCGTGACGGCCTTTTCCTTCGGCTTGTTGGTCACCGTGATGGGCGTGTCGATTTCGTCGATTTTGTCGAGCTTGGGCGGCGCGGTGGATGGCGCCTGGGCCTGAGGTTGAGCCAACGCTGCATTGCTCAGGGCGAGGATGAGAACTGGCCAGATTGTCGAAAGTCGCATGGTGGTATCGCCTCAGTCGGTTGTGCAGGCGGTTGCTTGCCTTTCCATTGTAACAAACACCTAAGGGGTTGGCCGGAAAACCCGGTTTTTCAAGAGGGGAACGGGGACGGGAAGTGTTGGGAACCTCAATTTGCAGACATGGTTCTGAAATTCACCAAAGCATTGAATGAAATTTAGTAGTTGGCAAAGTGAGATGCAAATTTATGTATTTATCGAGATAACATTTCTCATTCGAAATTTTCCGTAATTACCTAAACAAGGAAAAGTGATGCTTAGAAAGACGGCCTACGCCGCAGGATTGTTGCTCCTAGTCCTGACTCAACTCACGCATGCAACCGCTTCCGATGAAGCGCGAGCGGCGTCCCATCAGACGTTACGTGATCTCTTCGCCGCAACCCCGCAAGTGGAATGGGAGAAATGTTTTGCCCTGCCCGACGCCAAGCCAAAGGAGTGCGCCGCCGATCCGGATTCGGATGATTGCAAAGAGGCCGAGAAGAAGCCCAAGGATGGTACTGAATTCAAGTATGTCCCCGTAGGGACCTGCCTCAAGCATGGCGGAAAGTCGGTGATGGCTCAGCGGCATGAACCGCAGAAGTGACCGATGACCTGAGTGGCCATCTATCCGTCCACCATTTAAACCGCAAGCCCGATGCCACCTTGTGATGGTCCCATCGATGCGAAACCCGACCAGGGATATGAAAAAAATAATCAAACACCGTCCGCGCGTGCGCGCCGCTGCAATCGCCGTTGTTTTAATTTGCTCGAACCTTACTGCGTCCGCTGGGGACGACATCCAACAAGTTGTGATAACGGGAGAGCGACCAAAGAAGGATCTTAAAAAGGACTCGGGATCGGACGGCAATGCGCTGTTGGCGCAGGAGATTCAGGTTGCCCCAGGCTGGGCTTCCAACAACTCGCAGTATGTTTACAATTACAGCGTACCGCTATACAACAGCTCCCTGGAACCGCCGTCTTGTCCGGGCGGGGGGCAGCAGACTGTTCCGAGCAACAATCCGAGCACAGAGCGTCCAGTGGTAATTGCTACGGGCGAAAAGTTCAAGCTCGAACGGGATTTCGTGGCGGGGACATCGACCGGACTGTCGATGGAACGCACCTATCGAAGCAAGTCCAAAGGGGGCAAGATGTTCGGGCCCAACTGGGTAGCTGGGATCGAGTACCCGGACCTGATATTGGGCACTAACTCGATCACAGTCACCGATCAGACGGGGGCGCAGTACGTCCTGACCAAGCAAGCACCGCCGCCCGGCGGTTTCCCTGGAGGAATTAGTATCTACTCCAGTTCGTACGGCCAAATAATCTGGTATCCGAACCCGAATGGTTACATCCTCTACAAGGGTGACTACAAGTACTATTACGATTCAAACGGCCTGATTAACAGACTCGCCACAAGAAACGACACTGTACTACTCAATTTCGGCGGGACTGTGATCGCCAATGGCGCCGGTCAAGGTATGCAGTTCACCTGGTCGAACGGCCGGGTGACGCAGATAACTGATCCTAATGGACGGGTCTGGCAATACGCCTACAACGCCAACAAGATGCTCGTCAAGGTCACCGCTCCGGTGGACCCGGCGAGTGGCGCACCCGCCAATTACCGGGAGTATTTTTATGAGGACGCCGACCCGACGCTGCTGACCGGCATTGCTGTCAATGGGGTACGCTACAGTACCTACCGGTATGATGCCAACAAGCGCGTCATCGACAGCGCCTTGGCCGGCCGCAATGAATTCGAAACCTTCGTCTATGGTACGAATTACACGGACGTTACCGATGCCCGTGGCCAAACGACGCGCTACACCTACAACGACTTCAACGGCTCCAAGCTCCTCGCATCGCAATCGCGCAGCCCGACCGTCAACTGCCCGTCGGCGGCGTCGCAGATCTTCTATAACACGTCGGGAGATGTTGACTATTCCCTCGATTGGGAAGGCAACAAGACGCAGTTCCAATTCGGCAGCAACAAAGCGCTGGTCAGCGTCACGACGGCGGCCGGCACGGCCAACGCGCTGACGACTTACAACACCTGGAACGGCGTCTTACTCGCCTCGACGGACTATCGTGACGCCAACGGCGTCATTTACCGGCGCATCGACTACACCTACAAAGATTCGGGACTGGAGTACGGCCTCGTCGACACCGTGACCGACACGGACGTGGCCAACTCGACGCAGAGGAAGATCGGCTATACCCGGACGTTTTATCCCGACGGGTCGCCCGCGACGCTCACCACGACCTATTACCTGTCGAGCGGTAACGAGACGGAGAAGATCACCTATGACGCGTTCGGCAACGTGACGAGCCGCACCAACCGGCTGGGACAGTCGGTGACGTACAGTGGCCACGACAAGCTCGGCTATCCGGCGCAGATGGTGGACGAGAACGGCATCACGCACCTCTACGCGTACAACCCGGACACGACGCTAAAGTCGGTGACCGACAAGTTGCCAACCGGCGACCGGATCACGACCTATAGCTATGACGGCGACCGCCGGCTGAAGGACGTCGTCTATGCCAACGGCACGGCCACGCGATATCGCTATGATGCGGGCGGACAGCTGGTGCAGGTCGGCGACGCCCAGAACCAATTCCAGGCGATCTCCTATACGGCA
>CBIHOX010000032.1:0-48826 GCA_966211685.1 uncultured Pseudoduganella sp. | reverse complement strand
ATCAAGAACCTGGAAAGCGTGCTCACCATCGTCAACGGCAAGGTGGTGTACGGCGCCGGCGCCTACAGCGCGCTGTCGCCGCAACCGCCGGCGGTCTCGCCGTCCTGGAGCCCGGTGGCGACTTACGGCGGCTACCAGAACCGGTGAAGGTCCAGCCAGCTCCGCGGCCGCCGACGAGCGGCCGCGGAACCGCCCGGCGCCTTTCGAGTCCCGTGGCTGCCTTCCAGCGGCTGCGGGAACCGCCAGGCGATCGACCCTGTAGCCGCCTGCCAGCGGCTGCAGGCCCCCAGGCGTCAATGTGCTCCGTGGCGTGCGCAAGCGGCTGCGTGGAACCGCCAGGCGTCAATCGCTGCCGCGCCGCCGCATCAACCAGTACAGCGCGGCGCCGGCGGCGGCCGCCACCGCGGCCTTGCGCACCAGCCCCGCCTTGTTGTGCTGCCACTCCGCCTTGATGCCCATTTCCGCGAAGATGTTCGGCACATGGCCGCGCGCCAGGTCTTCGCCCAGCCCTTCCACCATGTCGACCCTGTCGGCCAGCATCAGCATCAGGAAGTGGCGCACATCGTTTTCCGTCATCTGGAACGCCTGGCGCCGCAGCCAGCCGCTCAAGCCGCGCGGCGGCACCGTGGAGCCGAACACCGGCGTCCTGCCGTCCAGGTGTTCCGGCGATACCAGCACTTCGACCGATTGCGGCTGCCGCTTCAGCGGCAGCGGTTGCACGTCGAGGCGCGGCGGCGTGCGTTCCATCGGCACGGCCGGGCGGTTCTTGCGGTCCAGGTCCGCGCCCCAGCCCTCGATGTGCGACATGTCGGGCAGAGGACGCCGATGGCGGGTAGGGTGATGGTGGGCATGCTGCGCGTCATGCGCATGCGCTTCGTCGTAGCCCTGGCCGGTCGCCAGCGCGCCCGGTTTCGGCTGGCCGGGAATGTGTCCGGTGGTATCCATGGCAATCTCCTGTCAATGCAGCGGTGCGTTGGTAATGGCCTGCACCTGCCGTGCGCCCGGCGTCACCAGGATGGTCTTGATGCAGTTGTCGAGTTTGCCGGAAAAGATGTGGTAGGCGTCCGACACGTCTTCCAGCGGAATGCGGTGCGTGATGATTTCCGATGGCCGCACCCGGCCGGCGCGGATGTGTTCTATCAAGCGCGGCAAGTGGCGCTTGACGCTGGCCTGGTTCATGCGCAGGGTCAGTCCCTTGTTCAGCGCATTGCCGATCGGTACCGCGTTGAAGGTCGGGCCATAGACGCCGACGATCGACACGTTGCCGCCCTTGCGCACGGAATTGATGGCCCAGTGCAGCGCGGTGGCGGAACCGGCCTGCATCATCGCATACAGTCCGGTCAGGGTTTGCGCGGCATTGCCGGCTGCTTCGCACCCGACCGCGTCGATGCAGACGTCGGCGCCCAGGCCATCGGTCATGCGCTTGATGTGCAGCGCCATGTCCTGCACTTCGCGAAAATTGATGACTTCGCACTGGGCGAAGCGCTTGACGAATTCCAGCCGGTATTCCACGTGGTCGACCACGATCACGCGGCCCGCCCCCATCAGCCACGCCGACTTGGCGGCAAAGATGCCGACCGGCCCCGCGCCGAACACCACCACCGTGTCGCCGGCTTCGATGTCGCCCATTTCCGCCGCCTGGTAGCCGGTGGGGAAGGCGTCGGTCAGCAAGACCGCATCGTCTTCATTGATATCGTCCGGGATGACCGTTGGCCCGACGTCGGCCATCGGCACGCGCACCAGTTCGGCCTGGCCGCCGTCATAGCCGCCGGCCGTGTGCGAATAGCCGAAGATGGCGCCGACCGCGGTGGCTTCCGGATTCGTGTGGTGGCAATTGCCATACAGTTCGCGGTCGCAGAAGAAGCAGGCGCCGCACGCGATGTTGAAGGGCACCAGCACGCGGTCGCCAACCTTGAGTTTTTGCACGTCGGGGCCGACCGCCTCGACAATGCCGGTGAATTCATGTCCGAACGTGCTGCCGACACGGGTGTCGGGCACCAGGCCGTGGTACAGGTGCAAGTCCGACCCGCAAATGCACGAGCGGGTGACGCGTACGATGGCGTCGCCCGGATGTTCGATGTGCGGTTCGGATTTGTGGGTGGCGCGAACGCGGAAAGGGCCGCGGTATTCCATCGCGAGCATAGATCCTCCTGAGCTGGGGTCCAAGGGTGCGCTGCCATGGATGAGCTGGAAGGCAGCACTCGAATCACACAGCTTAGTGACGAAGGCCGGCGCGGAATGTGCGCGGACGCACGCAGCCCGTAAAGCGCCAGGTGATCTCACCGATGGGCCCGCGTGCACGACACCACGCCCGCCACCAGCAGGGCCAGCGCTCCGTACTCGGCCGGGGTGGGCCAGCGCTGCTCCCACAGGTAACCGTACAGCATGGCGAACAGGGTTTCAAACACTATCATTTGCCCGGTCAGCGCCAGCGGCAGGACGCGGCTGGCGTGATTCCACAATGCATTGCCTGCGATCGAACACAGCAAGGCAACGCTGACCACCACGGCCATGAATACACCCCATTGTTGAGGCGTATGGCCGAGCGGTGACGCCAGCGAAGCGGGCACCAGCAACAGCGCTTCGGCTCCCGTCACCACCCCGGTCAACAAGCTCCAGTCGCGCCCCGACAGCGCCGGCAGGCGCGCCAGCGCCCGGCTGTTCTGCACCGCATAGACTGTCCACGACACCAGCGCCCCCACCGCGCACAGCAGGCCGGCCAGCGAACCCGGGGTGCCCGCCGCCAGCGTTTGCCAGCCGATGCACGCCATCCCGGCCAGGCTCAACGCCACGGATGGCAACAGCCGCCGCAACGGCGCCGCGTGCGCCTGGCGGCTGCCGGCCAGGGTCACGGCCACCGGCAGCAAGCCGATCACCAGCGACGTCATGGCCACGCCGCCGCGCTGCACGGCATTGGCCAGGCAAACGTAGTACAGGATATTGCCGAGAAAGCCCAGCCACAGCAGCGCGAGCCAGTCGCGCCGCCCCAGCAACCGGGAGATGCGCCGCCACGAGGGCGCCACCAGCACGGCGGCCGCCAGGCCATACGCAAGGTAGCGCCCGGCCGACAATTGCACCGGTTCAAAATCGGGCGCCAGCTGCGGGGCAATGAACACCAGGCCCCACATGGCGCCCGCGGCAATACCGGCGCCGATGCCGGACGCCAGGGCAGGGGCATTGCCCGTATTCGTTTTGTCCGGCAAACGCGTCTGGCGTGGCGCCGGAGTGCCGGGCGCGATGT
Source organism: uncultured Pseudoduganella sp. (assembly GCA_966211685.1). Classification (GTDB taxonomy): domain Bacteria; phylum Pseudomonadota; class Gammaproteobacteria; order Burkholderiales; family Burkholderiaceae_D; genus Rugamonas. The sequence goes on along the minus strand of CBIHOX010000032.1, from coordinate 45,585 downwards.
CCATGCCACCAGGCGAATGTGCCTCTATCCGTGTCGTACCGTGGGATTGCGCGCCTGCCATCTTGTTCTCCTGAAAGCAGGCATTGTGGCCGCGCCGGCGCGGCCTGGCTTGTCGGGTTCTACCGCGTTTTTGGCGGATTCTCCAGCATGCGCTTGCGGTACGCCGCCGGCGTGGTGTCCATGGCCTGGCGCATGGCGCGCGTCAGCGCGCTCTGGTCGGCAAAGCCGGCCGCCAGGGCGATGTCCGCCACCGTGCGGCCGCCGCCGGCCAGCCACGTGCACGCTTGTTGCAGGCGCCGTTGCTGCAGCCATGCGTGCGGCGTAGTGTCGAGCTCTTCGCGGAACAGCGCATGCAGGCGGCTGACGCTGACACCGGCGCAGCGCGCCATGCTGTCCGTGCTCCACGGCAGTCCCGGTTCGCTTTCGATGCGCGCCAGCAACGCCGCCAGCCGCGAGGCCGGTTGCGGCGCGGCCAGCGCCAGCGTATCGAGCAGCAGCGGCAGCCAGCCTTGCAGCACCGCCGGCGGCGCGGCATGCTGTTCCGACATCAGGGCCAGGTAGTCGATCAATTTGCGCGCGGCCGGGCTGAGCGTCATGAACGGCCGGTCCAGCAAGCGTTGCCACACCCCATGCGTGATGGCGCCGGCGCCGACGTCGAGGATCAGCGAACGGTTGCCGGCCGCACCGCATTGCGCATGCCATGCGCCGGGCGCCACCAGGGCGCCATGCATGGCGTCGAGGCGGCCGGCCCGGCCTTCGATGTCGAGCAATACCTCGCCCGCGACCGGCAACACCAGTTGCGCATACGCATGGCGGTCCGGGTCTTGCAGCGCGCCATAGCTGCGCTGGTGCAGGGCGAGTGTGGGAGTCATGGCGCACCAGTCTAGCACGGCATGATGGCTGCGCTGAACGTGACCGCAGGCAAAGCTGCGTCGGTCCTCGCCGACTTTGGCCATACTCGATGCGTCACCACTACCTGACGAATCCGATGACTGATGTAACTAAAGACACACCGGCGATCGCCCTGTGGGGTGGCCTGGAAGCCACCGTCAACCGTGTACAAGACCGCTTCTTCAGCCAGATGGACCAGAATGGCCATCCCGGCCGCATAAATGACCTCGACCGTTTTGCTTCGCTGGGGATCCAGGCGCTGCGCTACCCCGTGCTGTGGGAACTCGTGGCGCCGGATGGCCTCGATCGCGCGGACTGGTCATTGCCCGATGAACGCTTGCCGGCCCTGCGCAGCCTCGGTATCGAACCGATTGCCGGCCTGGTGCACCATGGCAGCGGACCGCCCCACACCAGCCTGGTCGATCCGGCCTTTCCCGAACTGCTGGCGCAATACGCGGGCGCCGTGGCGCAGCGTTATCCCTGGCTGCGCTATTACACGCCGGTCAACGAACCGTGCACCACGGCGCGCTTTTGCGGGCTGTATGGCGTGTGGTACCCCCATGCGCGCAATGACCGCGATTTCCTGCGTGCACTGATCCACCAGTGCAAGGGCACCGTGTTGTCGATGCGCGCGATCCGCGCCGTCAATCCCGCCGCGCTGCTGGTACAGACCGATGACCTGGGCAAGACCTACAGCACGCGGGAACTGGCGGGGCAGGCCGAGTTCTGCAATGCGCGCCGCTGGCTGGCGTGGGACTTGTTGTGCGGCATGGTCACGCCGGCGCATGCACTTTGGCCTTATTGCGTGGACCATGGCGTGACGCCAGACGAGTTGCAATGGTTTATCGACAACCCATGTCCGCCCGACATCATTGGCGTGAACTACTACATCACCAGCGAACGCTGGCTGGACCACCGCGGCGAACGTTATCCGGCCCGCCATATCGGCGCGCACGGCTATGCCGACATCGAGGCGGCGCGCGCGCTGGCCACGCCCACGCCGGGCCTGGCCCCGCTGTTGATGGAAGCATGGGAACGCTATGGCTTGCCGCTGGCCGTGACGGAAGCCCACATCGATTGCAACCGCGAAGACCAGTTGCGCTGGCTGCTGGAAATGTGGCAGGCCGCGCATGAAGCGCACAGCCATGGCGCCGATATCCGGGCCGTGACGGTGTGGTCGCTGCTCGGCTCGTTCGACTGGAATTGCCTGGTCACCGAATGCAAGGGCTACTACGAAAGCGGTCCCTACGACCTGCGCGCGCCGCAACCGCGTCCCACCGCGCTGGCCACCCTGATGCGCGAACTGGCGTCGGGCCAGCCGCCGTCCAGCCCCGTGCTTCAGGGGCAGGGCTGGTGGCGCCGGCCCGGCCGCTGGGTATGCCCGTCCGTGGCCACCAGCAGCAGCGTGGCGGCGCTGCCGGTGGAACGGCACCACCAGCATGCGCCGCGCCCGATCCTCGTCAGCGGCGCCACCGGCACCCTGGGCAGGGCCTTTGCCCGCATCTGCGCGGAACGCAACCTGGCGGTGCGCGTGCTGACGCGCCAGGAAATGGATATCGCCGATCCGGCGTCGGTGGCGGCCGCCATCGCGCAATACCAGCCGTGGGCCATCATCAATGCGGGCGGCTATGTGCGCGTGCACGATGCCGAACACGATGTCGAACGCTGCCTGCGGGAAAACGCCCAGGGGCCGGCCGTGCTGGCTATTGCATGCGCGCGCAGCGGCATCCGCCTGCTGACGTTTTCCAGCGACCTGGTGTTCGACGGCGCCAAGGGGGCGCCATATGTGGAAAGCGATCGCGTCATGCCGCTCAACGTGTATGGCCGCAGCAAGGCCGAAGCCGAGCAGCGCGTGCTGACGGTCTGTCCGCACGCGCTGGTAGTGCGCACCAGCGCGTTCTTCGGGCCGTGGGACCGGCACAACTTCGTCACGCTGGCGCTGAAGGCGCTGGCGGCCGGCGAACCGTTTGCCGCGGCCGACGACGTGATCGTCTCGCCCACCTACGTGCCGGACCTGGTGCAGACGTGCCTGGACTTGCTGATCGACCACGAGTCGGGCATCTGGCACCTCAGCAATGGCGATCCGGTCAGCTGGGCCGACCTGGCGCGCCGCGTGGCCGCCCTGGCCGGGGTCGATTGCAACTCGCTGGCGGCGGCAGGCATCGACACGCTGGGCGCGCAGGCGGCCCAGCCGCGCTATTCGGCGCTGGCCAGCGAACGCGGCACGCTGATGCCCACGCTCGACGATGCGCTGGCGCGCTACCTGCCGGCCGTACAGGAAACCGGGGAAACGGCCATGGCCGGCGCCGCGCAAGCCGTGCACTATGGCGGGTCGCCATAGGCGGCAGCGGCAGGCCTGCACGCGGCGGGCGCCCGTGACTGGCCTATGTACCTGCGCATAAATTTCCGTGTGCATCCAGGGAAAACGATGTAGGCCGGATTAGCGCAGCGTAATCCGGCAAGCACCGCCAAGGCAGCTCACGATCCGCCCTGCATCACAAGCCGTAGGCAGGATTAGCGCAGCGTAATCCGGCAGGCAGGCCACGGGCACGCATGCGTGGCGGATTACGCGCTGCGCGCTAATTCGCCCTACAGCAGGCAATGGCAGTAAATTTTGCGCCCCCACCTGGCGCGCATCATGCCTGGAATGCATAACGCGTATTGGTGCCGGCACCTTCCGCTCCCGCGTGCGGCCGCTATAGTCGGCTGGCGTGGAAAGGGAGAACGCCGACCGATGAAACCAGAACGCACCATACCCGCTGCCTTGCTGCTGGCGGCCATTGCCGCCATTGGCCTCAACCTGCGGCCTTTCATTACCGGGGTCGGCCCGCTGGCGGCCGATATCGGCGCCCACACCGGGCTGGATTTGCAGGGTTTATCACTGCTGACCCTGGTGCCGATGCTGTTGATGGGCGTGTTTGCCTTTGCCGGGCCGTATGTGCAGGCCCGGCTCGGTGCGCGGCGCGCGCTGCTGGCCGCGCTGGCGCTGCTGGTGCTGGGCTCGTCCCTGCGCCTGTGGACCGCGACCGGATGGCAAGTGGTCGGCACCGCCGCCGTGCTGGGACTGGGCGTGGCCGTGGTGCAGGCCGTGCTGCCCGGGATTATCAAACAACAATTCCCGCGCCACGTGGGCATGGTGACGGGCCTGTATTCGGCCATGCTGATGACCGGTGGCGCGTTGGGCGCGCAGCTGGCGCCGCGGGTGGCGGCAGCGGGCGGCGACTGGCATGCCGGGCTGGCGTGGATGGCCGTGCCGGCCGCGCTGGCGCTGCTGCTGGCCGGGACCACGCTGCCGCGCGACAGCGGCGCCCAGCCCGGCCGCCTGGCCGTGCTCGATTACCTGCGCCGGCCCCGGGTGTGGCTGTTGATGGTCTGCTTTGGCCTCATGAATGGCGGCTTTTCCACCGTGGTGGCGTGGCTGGCGCCGTCGTACCGAGAACACGGCTGGAGCGCGGCCGCCAGCGGCAGCCTGTTTGCCATCATGTCGGCCTGCCAGGCCGTGTGCGCATTGCTGTTGCCGATCCTGGCGCGCCGCCATCCAGACCGCCGGCCATGGCTGTGGCTGACGCTGGCGTTCCAGGCTGCCGGCTATGCCGCGCTGGCCTACGTTCCCGACGTGGCGCCGGTGGCGTGGGTGTTATTGCTCGGCGTGGGCCTGGGCGGCTGTTTTTCCCTGTCGCTGATCGTCGCGCTCGACCATATGCAAGACCCGGCGCAAGCCGGCGCGCTGTCGGCGCTGATGCAGGGCGGCGGTTTCCTGATGGCGTCCCTGCCGCCCTGGATCGTGGCGGCCTTGCGCGAGGCTACCGGCGGATTCACGGCCGGCTGGCAACTGCACCTGGGGTGCGTGGCCGTGGTGGCCGTGCTGTATGGCCGCATGCATCCGGCCGGTTATGCGCAAGCGATGGCGGGCAAGCGTCAATTTGCTTGAATTAGCCCAAATTATGTGTAGGCCATAATTATAGCCAATCCATCATTTCGGATAATTCCATGAGTCAATATTTTGCAGGCCCGGCGGGGCGCAGTCCTACAGCGCGCCATGCCGCTGGCCGATAGCACGCGCCAACAGCGCTCACTACCATGGCAGCTCCCGTAACAGAGGAGAGCAACATGGCATTGAACAACACCCCCGATCCCGCGCGCCGGCAAGCCGTGCCGCCGCCCAAGGTACCCGGAGAACCGGCGCCGGACGAAGACAAGTGCAACCTGCCCGACGAGCTGGTGCCGCCCGGCGGCGATCCAACCAACCAGCCGGCCTACGACAAGGACCAGTTGCGCCGCCTGCCGGCCGATTGAAGACGACCACGGCGCCGCGCCAGGGCTGCGGCATGCGCTGCGGCGGGCCACAGGCGGCGCACGGCCGCCATGCCGCGCCTTACCCCACAAACGCCTGCAACAGCCGGTTGAACGCCGCCGGGTTCGTCACGTTCATGCCGTGCGATGCGCCGGCAATCGTGTGCCGGACCGCGTTTGGCATCCATTGCGCCAGCCGTTCCGCATTGTCGCGGTACATGCGCGGGCTTTTTTCACCGGAAATCAACAGCGTACGGCACTGCACGGCGCCGGCTGCCGCTTCGGAATACGCGGGCAGCGGATCGCGGAATTGCTTGGGGAGGGTGGCCGCGTTGTCGATCGCCATGGTGCGGAAGCTGGCCGGGCTTTTGCTCCAGATGCCCGGCATGCTGACCGAATCGACGAACATTTCCAGGCCGGCCAGCACGTCGCCGGCGGCTATCAAGTCCGCCACTTTCGCACGCAGCGCCACGGTGGCGGCCGGCAGCGCGGCTTCCGCCACGCCATCGATGTGCAGCGGGCCGCCCGGATCGGCCAGGGTCAGCGACTTCACCAGCGCCGGGTACTGGCGCGCCAGCTGGAACGCCACGCAGCCGCCGCGCGAATGGCCCACCAGGTGCACCGGGCCCACGTTCATGGCCGTGATGAATTCAGCGAGTTCATCGACGTGCGCCTGCCAGCTGAAGTCACTGTGGGTACGGGCGTCGTCGGCCGGCCAGTAGTGGCTCAGGCTGGTGGAAACACAGAAATAATGTTTGGACAGCACATTGAGCTGGCTGTTCCAGTAGCGGTAGTCACACAGGGAGCCATGCACGAAAAACAGCGGCTCACCGGACCCGGACGCCACATACGGCACGCGCATGCCGGACAGCAGCGTGGCAAAGTACAGTTCAGGCGAAGCAAAGATGGATGGGTTGGTACGTGCGTTCATGTGACCTCCTTTGCCACTACTATGCCCGACGTGTTAGTCTAAGAAAATCGCATAATATTGATTGTATCGATCAGATTTTCTGATGAAAGCACTGGACCTGGACGTACTGGCGATGCTGGTGGCGGTGGCCGACACCGGCAACATCACGCGCGCCGCCGAAGTCGTGCACCGCACCCAATCGGCGGTCAGCATGCAGATCAAGACGCTGGAAAACGCGCTCGGCAAGCCGCTGTTCGTGCGCAAGCCGCGCAGCGTGACCCTGACGCAGGATGGCGAAGTCTTGTTGACCTATGCGCGCCGCATGCTGGCGCTGCGCGACGAAGCATGGGCCGCCGTGGTGCGGCCCGACATCACGGGCCGCGTGGTGATCGGCGTGCCGGACGACTATGCGTATTCGCTGCTGCCGTCGATCCTGAAGAAATTTTCCGCCACCTATCCCAAGGTGGAAATCCAGGTGGTGGGCTTGCCCAGCGTGGCGCTGGCGCCCATGGTCAAGGATGGCTCGGTCGACCTGGTGTGCGCCACGCGCGTGAAAGGCTTGTCGGGCGAGTTCATCCGCTTTGAACCGATGGTGTGGGCCGCCACGCCCAGCGCCAAGGACATCTGGCGCGAACGGCCGCTGCCCATTGCCGTGTTCCTGCCCGGCAGCGTGGCGCGGGAAAACGCCATCCGCAGCCTGGAGCGCGCGAAAATCCCGTACCGCACGCCGTACGAAAGCCCCAGCCTGATGGGCTTGCTGAGCATGGTGGAAGCCGGCCTGGCGGTGGCGCCGCTGGCGCGCTGCGCCGTGCCCGGCCACCTGGCCGTGCTGGGCCAGGCGCACGGCTTGCCGGAAATCGATGCGCTGGAAGTCATCCTGGCGCGCAGCAGCAAATCCAAACGGCCGCCATGCGACTTTTTGGCAGAGAAAATCATGTCGGAACTGCGCAGGTGACGAACAAAGTGTGAAAACGGTCGAATAATGTCGTACGAAATTTCGCGGCACCAATGCTACGATCGACCCCATGAACACCGCCATCGATACCCCGGAAATCCTCAAGGACTGGTTCCACCGCAGCGGTGTGCACGATCCGCTGCATACCTGCATCGGGCCGCTGCCGACGTCCCGCGCCTCGATCGTGCGCTGGACCAGCGACCGGCCCGACGCCATGATCCAGACCATCAGCCCGCACCTGAACGATTACCGCATTGCCGTCATGATGGAACCGGTCGATGCACGCATCTGGCAACAGGGCCGGCCGGTGTGGGGCGGCGTGATTGCCGCCGAGCGCTTCCGCATCTGTCCGCCGGGCACCGGCAACCAGTGGAGCCGCTTGAGCAGTTGCGACATCGTCAATCTCTTCGTTCCCGCATCGCTGGTGGACAGCCTGGGCGCGCTGCGCGAGACCGGCGCGCCGCTCACGCTGGGCGCGCGGCAATTCACGTCGGACCGCTACGTGATGGAAACCGTGCGCCGCATGCTCAACGCCGGCGTGATGGCCGGCCCGCTGCAATCGCAATTCTGCGATGGCCTGATGGTGGCGCTGCTGAGCTACCTGCTCGAACATTACAGCCAGCCGCAGCAGCCGGCCCAGGCCAGCACCCTCGGTGGCGCCCGCCTGCGGCGCGTGCTGGCGTACATGGACCAGCACCTCGGCGAAGCCGTCAGCAACCAGCAACTGGCGGACTTGTGCGCCATGAGCCCGGCGCATTTTTCACGTGAATTCCATGCGGCGCTGGGCTTGCCGCCACACCGCTACCTGATGAAGATGCGGCTGGAAAAAGCGCGCGACCTCTTGCTGGCGGGCGGCCACGCGATGGCCGACATTGCCGACCTGTGCGGGTTCCACGACGGCAGTCATTTCTCGCGCGCGTTTACCCGCCACTTCGGCGCGCCGCCGGCGCGCTTCCGCCAGCAGCGTGGCTTGTAACCTACAATCTGCCTGCCGCGGCAGCAAAACCCGCAGTTTTGTACCAGAACAGCAGTCCTGTCCGTGACCGCAAGGCACGGACCCAACACACTCCGGACAGATCCCCACCCTGTCATGAAACGGAGACCCCATGTCTGAAATTCGTCCCATCGTCCACGCCGTGGCGCTGCTGTGCGCCGGCCTGGCGCCGCTGGCCGCGCAAGCGCAGGAACAGTCCGGCGCCCCCACGCGCGTAGAAATCACGGGTTCGCGCATCAAGCGCGTGGCGGCGGAAACCGCGTCGGCCGTGCAAATCATCAGCGCCGAGGAAATCGCGCGTTCCGGCGCCACCACCGTCACCGACATATTGCGCAACCTGCCAGCCGGGAACACCGGCGGCTACACCACCGAAGGCACGCCGTCGCAGGCGTTCGGGTCGGCCGGCGTGTCGCTGCGCGGCCTCGGCGCGGGCGCCACGCTGACCCTGATCAATGGCCGGCGCGTGGCGCCGTTCGGCTTCGGCTCGGCGTCGTTCGTCGATACCAACGCGATTCCCGTGGAAGCCATCGAACGCATGGAAATACTGCTGGACGGCGCCTCGGCGATCTATGGCGCCGACGCCATCGGCGGCGTCATCAACATCATCCTGCGCAAGAATTTCGAGGGTCTGTCGGCCAAGCTCAGCGGCGGCACCTCGGCCTACCATGACGGCAATACCGGCAGCGCCAGCCTTACCTATGGCCAGGGGCGGATCGAAGACGATGGCTACAACTGGCTGATCAGCCTGTCGCACCGCGATACCCGCCCGGTCCTGGTCAATGCCCGGCCGCGCACCCGCGACGCCGATTTCCGCCGCTTCGGCCTGCCGGACCGCCGCTCCACCTACGCCAGCAACGCGTATACGGCCACCGGCACCACCGGCGGCACGTTCCTCGGCATCGTGGGCGATTGCGCGCCGCTGGACGATCCCGCCAGCCCGGCGCTGAACGGGCGCTGCGTCAACGACAACACCACTGCCGTCACCCTGCAATCGAAGGCGCAGCGCGACAACGTCTACAGCGCGCTGACCTGGGCGCTGGGCGGCGGCTGGGAATTGTTCGGCGACGCTTCGCTGAGCCGCAGCCGCCAGGAATCGACCATGTTCAGCTATGGCACCAACGCCTATGGTTTGTACACCAACGACCTGGTCGACCGCGACGGCTTGTATGGCAATGCGCCGGGCACCACCATCAGCTACCTGCCGCTGCCGGCCAGCCACCCGCAAAACCGCTGGGGCAAGACCGTGGCGGTGCGCTACCTGTTCAACGACGTGCCAACCACCGTGGCCAGCGAAAGCCGCAACGTGCGCACCACATTCGGCGCGCGCGGCACGGCCGGCAAATGGGACCTGGAAGCCGCGGCCATGCTGTCGCGCTCGCTGACCGATACGCGCTACCACGGCTACCTGCAGGACAGCGTGCTGATCAACGACGTGCTCGACGCCAATGGCCTGGTGCGCGGCACGTTCAAGCTGCGCAGTCCCGGCGCCAACGACCCGGCCCTGATGGCGCGGCTGTACCCGGTGCTGAACAACCATGCCGACACCGCCACCAGCAGCGTGGACGTGCACGGCGCCCGCGAACTGTTCGCGCTGCCCGGCGGCCCGCTGTCGGTCTCGCTGGGCGCCGAATGGCGCCACGAACAGTTCGACGCCGCGCCCGACACGCGCTTCACCGACGGGTCGATCCAGCTGATCGGCATGACCGGCTCGCAAGGGTCGCGCAGCGTCGTGGCGGCGTATGGCGAACTGTCGGCGCCGGTCTGGCAATCGGTCGAACTGAGCCTGGCCGCGCGTTCGGACCGCTACAGCGACTTCGGATCCGCCTTCACGCCCAAGGCGGGCGTGAAATGGAGCCCGGTGCCGCAACTGGCCGTGCGCGGCACGTATGCGGTGGGGTTCCGCGCGCCATCGCTGCCGGAGCTACATGCCGGCAATACCAATGGCTATACCAAGGTGCAAGATCCGAAACTGTGCCCGGAATTCACGACCGCCAACGAGAATTGCGAACGCTACGTGGCCTACACCACCGGCGCCAATCCCGACATCAAGGCGGAAAAATCCAAGAGCTACACGCTCGGCTTCGTGGTCGAGCCGATCCCGCGCTGGTCGCTGTCGGTCGATGCGTATGACATCAAGCGCCGCAATGAATTGTCGACCATCAGCGCCAGCTACCTGCTGGACAATGAAGCGAAGTACGCCAGCCGCATCGTGCGCAATGCCGTCAGCGGCCAGCTCGATCACCTGAGCCTGATCACGGCCAACCTGTCGGAAACCCAGACGCGCGGGCTGGACGTCGATGCGCGCGGCGCGGCGGCGCTCGGCGACTGGGGCCGCCTGACCCTGGGCGCAAGCTACAACCGCATGGCCAGCTACAAGAGCGCCAGCACGCCCGACGATACGCCGATGGACTACGCCGGCTATTACGGCTTGCCGAAGAACCGCGGCCGCTTCAGCGTGGGCTGGGACCGCGGCCCGTGGGATGCCAGCCTCAGCTGGAACTACGTGGGCAGCTATGACATGAAATCGGCGCCCGACACGGTCTGCCCGTTTGCCGCGGCCACCCCATGGTATTGCCGCGTGCATGGCGCGCTGACCGCCAACGCCTACATTGGCTACAAGGGCTGGCGCAACCTGCACCTGTCATTGTCGGTGCAAAACCTGGCCAACAAGGAAGCCCCGTTCGACGCCAGCCAGATCGCATACCTGCAAGGCTATTCGCCGTTGTATCACAGCCAGCTGGGCCGCTATGTCCAGCTGACCGCCAGCTACCAGTTCAAATGACCATGTTCCGTTCCCTGTTGAAAATTGCCGGCGCAACGACAGCGCTGGCGCTGCTGCCGGCCTGCGGCACTGTGCCGCCCATCGATCCCAACAACGACGCCCTGCGCGCCGAATGCCACTGGGACGTGCAATACCCGGCGGTGGCGCCGGCCGACGCCAGCCTTGAGCAGTTGCGCGCGGTGGCCACGCGCCGCCTGGCGGCGCTGGGGCTGGACACGGTATGGACGCTGGCGCAAGAGGGCGTGACGGCCGAAGCGTTCACCGGCAGCGCCGACGACCGCGCGCGCCTGCAGCGCCTGCTCAGCGTGACGTTGCCGGGACTGGAGCGCTATCCGGCCGTGTTCTTTGCCAACGTGCGCCTCAAGCGCATCGTGCTGGTGAAGGAACTCGCGGTGGGCGGCCAGCGCCGCCTGGCCATGCCGATGGCCGAAGACGATGGTGTGGCCTATGCCGACAACGGCGCCAAGACGCTGTGCCCGGCCGGCATGGAAATGCGCGTGCACCATGAGTTCTACCACTTCATCGATCACCGCGAGTTCAACGACTATTACCATACCGACCCGGCGTGGCGGGCCATGAACCCGGACGGGCTGGAATACGGCAAGGGCGGCGCCACGTTCTATGGCAAGAACCTGCAAGACCTGGGCCACGTGCGGCAGGGGCTGGTGAGCCAGTATGCCGGCTACGGCCAGGAAGAAGACAAGGCGGAAACCTTTGGCTGGATGATGACGCCGGACTACGCGGCGCGGCTGGACGTGTATGCACTGTCCGATCCGCACCTGGCGGCCAAGCTGCGTTACATGCGCGGGCAATGGCAAAAGTACGGCAAGCCGGCTGGCGGGGCGCGCCAGGCCGGCTGATCTGCCGGCGCGCATCCTGGAACAGCATTGTCCTTGTTGCCTGCGCGAAGCGGCATGGACAAGCACCAGCCTGGGCGGACGCTGGCACCCGCCGCGCTGGCGCTTTTCCTACAAACAGCCGGGTGCGCTTCCCACAGCGCAGCGCCGGCAAACCGGTAAGCTGGACACACCATGATTCCGGAGGCACCGCAATGTCCATACGCAGCCTGCTTTCTTCCGCCCTGATCGGCGCCGTGGCCAGCGCCCGCGCCATGACCCCGATGGCTACCCTGGCAACGGCCCGCATGGCGGACCGCCATACGCCCGGGCAACTGTTCCTGCTGGACCGCCCGCTGTTCAAATACGGCGCGCTGGCCATGGGCCTGGGCGAGTTACTCGGTGACAAAATGAAGACCGCCCCCGACCGCACCGTGTTGCCGGGCCTGGTCGCGCGCGTGATGAGCGCCGGCATCGCCGGCGCCGCGCTGGCTCCGCCGGGACGTGAGCGGGCAGGAGCGGCGGCGGCCGTCGCCACCGCGGTCCCGTTGGCGTACCTGACGCTGTCGGCCCGCAAGCGCGCGATGGCGCACATTGGGCAAACCCGCAGCGGGCTGATTGAAGACGCGCTGGTGATGGCCGCCGGCGCCGCCGTGGTGGCGCTGTCGACCCGGTCGTAAAGCGCAGCCCCGGCCCCGCTATGCGCTGGCCGGCAACGTCTCCTCGATCCACGCGATCAGCTCGGCCGCGCCGACCGGTTTGACGAACTGGTTATCGAAACCGGCGCGTTCATTGTCCACCCGGTCCTGCGCCTGGCCATAACCGCTGACGGCCACCAGCAACGCTTGCTCCAGCCCGGGCAAGGCGCGCAACCGGCGCGCCAGCTCGCGTCCGTCCATGCCGGGCAAGCCGATGTCGAGCACGCACACTTCTGGAGCCCAGCCGCGCGCCATGGCCAGCGCCGCATGTGCGTCGTGTTCGATGCGCACGTCGAAGCCGACCGCCTGCAAGAGCAGGGCCAGCATGGCGGCGGCATCCTGGTTGTCATCCACCACCAGCACCCGGCGCCCGGCGCCGCCACCAGTAACCATCGCTTGCGGACCGGCCGCCGCGGGACCGCCGCCAGCGGCTTGGTGGAGCGGCAGCAGCACGGTGAATTCGCTGCCCTGTCCGGCGCCGCCGCTGACGGCCGCGACGCTGCCGTCGTGCAGCTGGACCAAACTGCGCACCAGCGCCAGTCCCACGCCGAGGCCGCCCTGCGAGCGGTCCGGCGAGCGCTGGCCCTGCGTGAAGAGGTCGAATGCCCTGGCCAGCAATTCCGGCTCCATGCCCTGTCCATTGTCGCGCACCCGTACCTGCACCTGGCGGCCGGCGCGGCCCAGCGTCACCAGGATGCGCCCGCCGTTTGGCGTGTACTTGGCGGCATTGTTCAACAGGTTGGCGAACACCTGCACCAGGCGCTTGCGGTCGCCGTACACGGCAAGGCGCTCGTCGGCCGCCATCCATTCCAGGCGGTGCCCGCGCAGCTCCATTTGCGGGCGGGTCTGCTCGATGGCTTCGGCCAGGATGGCGCTGCAATTGTGCACCGCCATGTCCAGCGTGATGAGGCCGCGCGTCACGCGCGACACGTCGAGCAGGTCGTCGATCAGGTTCGACATGTGGGCCGACTGGCGCGCGATCACGTTGCTGATCTGCTGCACCCGGTCCGGCGCATCCCTGGCAAAGTTCAGCAGGTCGGCCGCGGCGGCGGTCGGCGCCCCCGGGGGGCGCAATTCGTGCGCCAGCATGGCCAGGAACTCGTCCTTGCTGCGGTCCATGCGGCGCAACGCTTCCTCGGCCTCGCGCTGCGCCGTCACGTCGGTATTGGTGCCGAACCAGCGCGTGACCTTGCCCTGCGCATCGCGGATCGGCACCGCGCGCGTCAGGAACCAGCGGTACTGGCCATCCCTGCCGCGCAGCGGGAACGTGTCTTCCCACGTGACGCCGGCGCCGATCGCGGCCAGGTAGCCGGCCACCACGCGTTCCTTGTGATCGGGGTGGTGCACGCTTTGCCAGTCCCAGCGCTGCATGATGCCGGGCGCCAGGCCTGTATAGTCTTGCCAGCGGTTGTTGAACCAGAAAATGGTGCCGTCCGGCTCCGCCATCCACGCCAGTTGCGCGATGTTGTCGGCCAGCGTGCGGAAACGCGCCTCGCTTTCCAGCCGCTGGCGCTCGGCCGCCTTGTAGGCCGACAAATCCAGGATATACGCGATGCCGTCGGTGGCGGAGCCTTCGAAGTTGGCGGCGCCGACGTACACCGCGGCGCGGCTGCCATCCTTGCGCCAGTATTCCTTTTCAAACGGCGTGGCCGCGCCCACGGTTTGCAGCTGGCGCCACGCGGCCATGTCGTGCGCTTCCCATTCGGGCGGCGTGATGTCGCGCCATGACAGGCCGTCGCGTTCGAATTCGGCGCGGCTCCAGCCCAGCATGTCGAGGAAGGCGTCGTTGGCCATCGCCAGGCGCCCGCCATACTCATATTGGACCACGCCGATCAGGTTGCATTCGACCAGGCGGCGGAATTGCGCCTCGCTCTTGACCAGCGCTTCGCGCGCGGCCTTTTGCGCCGTCACGTCCAGCACGATGCCGGGGAACCACGCCGGCCGCCCCTGTTCGTCGCACTGCACCTTGCCGCGCGCCTGCACGTCGCGGTAGCTGCCATCCGGACGCCGCACGCGGTAGGTCGAATCGAATGCGCAACCGGTATCGATGGCGTGCCGGATTTCTTCGCCCACGCGCGGCGCGTCGTCCGGGTGCATGCGTTCGAGGTAACGGGCGACCGGCAAGCCGTCGGCTTCTTCCGGGGGCAGCCCGAACAGCTGTGCAAGGTTGCGGTCGGCGTGCACGCGGTCGTTGTGCATGTCCCACGTCCAGGTGCCGATGTCGGCCGCCGTCACCGCCGCATCCTGGCGCAGGCGAGCCTGCTTGAGCGCCGCTTCCAGCAGCTTGTGGGCATGGATGTCGGTACAGGTGCCCATCCAGCGCACGATGGCGCCGGCGTCGTCGCGCACCGGCGCGGCCGACACTGCCATCCAGCGGTACTCGCCGCTGTGGTGCCGCAGCCGGTGCTCCACCTGCATGACGGTGCCGGTGGCGCGCGCGTGCCCAAAGGCCGCCTGCGCGGCGGGGATGTCGTCGGGATGGATCAGGGCCCAGCTGCGCGCCTTGAGCTCGTCATACGACAGGCCGGTGAATTCATGCATGCGCTCATTGAAATAATCGCCCCGGCCTTCGGCATCGGTGGACCATACCAGCTGCGGCGCGGCATTGGTCATGGTGCGGAATTTCGCTTCGCTGGCGCGCAGCCGGGCCTCGGCCGTGACCTGGCTAGTGGTGTCGGTCAGCGTGCAAAACAGGCCGCCCACGCTGCCATCGTCGCAACGCACCGGGCTGTACGAAAAGCGGAACCACGCTTCGCGCGGTGCGCCATCGCGCAACAGTTCGAACCGCACGCTGTCGAATTCAAAGCTCTCGCCGGCATACGTGCGCTCCACCATGGGCGCGATCTGCGGCCACGCATCGGGCCACACTTCCTCGAGCGGACGCCCCGGCGCCTGGCCGGCGCGCGATCCCAGCATGGCCAGGCAGGCGTCGTTGTACAGCATGCTGCGCCGCGGCCCCCAGGCCAGGAACATCGCCGCGCGGGAATCGAGCATCAGTTGCACCACGGTGCGCAGCGGCGCCGGCCACGTTGCCGGCGCGCCCAGCGGGCATGCGCCCCAGTCGCGGGTGCGCAATTGCGCACGCACGTTGCCGGGACCGGAAAGGAAAGGGGGATGCGCCACGGTAGCTTGCAAGAATAGCACGACGCACCAACGGTTGCGCGGCAGGGTTGACCTGCGGTGTGCGCGCTACGGCTGCGGGCCGGCCGCCTCGACCAGGTTGCTGCGCAGCGCCACCACGGCCTTTTGCAGGGCCCGGAATTCGTCCGGCGCCAGGCCCGACGCCTTGGCCGTGATTTCCCGGTACGCGAACGCTTTTTCCCGCAGCGCGCGCCCGGCGTCGGTCAGCGACACGCGCACGCTGCGTTCATCCTCGGTGTCGCGCTCGCGCCGCACGTAGCCCATGGCTTCCAGGCGCTTGAGCATGGGCGTGAGCGTGCTGGGCTCCAGGAACAGCTTTTCACTGAGGCCCTTGACGGTTTGCCGGTCTTCTTCCCACAGGCAAATGATGGTCACGTATTGGGAATAGGTCAGGCCCAGCTGCTCGAGCACGGGCTTGTAGACGCGCGAATACGCAAGGTTGGTGGAATAAATCGCGAAGCACATGAAGTCGCCCAATTTCGCGGCGTTCTTGCGGCTGCTGTCGTCCTTGCTCATGTCGTCCTTGCTCATGTCGTCCTTCATGTCGTCCTTACTCATCGGCAAGCTCCCAATTATTTATCGAAATAATGATTATCGTACTTGAAAAGCCACGCGAAGCTGGATATATTTACGAAAACAATCATTATCACGATAAGTAATTATCCCAGCCGCCATCGCTAACCGACAGGAGCCTCCCATGCACAAGCCCACCATCCGCGCCAGCCTTGCCGCCATTGCCGCCGCCGCCATCCCTTCCATGCTGCCGGGCCTGGCGCAGGCGCAGCAACCCGGCTTTGCCGCCATCAGGCAGGTCGATGCCGGCGTGCTCAACGTCGGCTATGTCGACGAAGGACCGGCCAACGGCCCGGTGGTGATCCTGCTGCACGGCTGGCCGTACGACATCCACAGCTACCTCGACGTGGTGCCGCTGCTGACCAGGGCCGGTTACCGCGTGATCGTGCCGCACCTGCGCGGCTACGGCACCACGCGCTTCCTCGACAAGGATGCGCTGCGCAATGGCGAACCGGCCGCGCTGGCGGCCGACGTGGTGGCGCTGATGGATGCGCTGAAGATCGGCCAGGCCATCCTGGCCGGCTACGACTGGGGCGCGCGCACGGCCGACATCGTGGCCGCGCTGTGGCCGCAGCGGGTCAAGGGACTGGTCGCCGTCAGCGGCTACCTGATCGGCAGCCAGGAAGCCGGCAAACAGCCGTTGCCGCCGGCCGCCGAACTGCAATGGTGGTACCAGTTCTATTTCGCCACCGAGCGCGGCCAGGCCGGCTATGACAAGCACCGCCATGATTTCGCCCGGCTGATCTGGCAAACCGCCTCGCCGCAATGGCGCTTCGACCAGGCCACTTTCGCACGCAGCGCGGCCTCGCTGGACAACCCGGACCATGTGGCCATCACGGTCCACAACTACCGCTGGCGCCTGGGCCTGGCGGCCGGCGAAGCCCGATATGCCGGCCTGGAAGCGCGCCTCGCGCAATTCCCCGCCATCACGGTGCCCACCATCACGATGGAAGGCGACGCCAATGGCGCGCCGCATCCCGAACCGGCGTCCTACGCCAAACGCTTCACCGGCAAGTACCGGCATATCCAGCTGCCGGGCGCCATCGGCCACAACCTGCCGCAGGAAGCGCCGGCCGCCTTTGCCGACGCGGTCATCGCGGTCGACCACCTGTAACCCCAAGGAGCCCTCATGCACACCACCAAGCACACCACCAAACTGCTGTCCACCCTGGCCGGCGCGGTCTTCGCCCTCGGCTTCGCCACCGCTGCCGCACCGGTCCACGCGGCGGCTTCCATCACGGCCGCGCAAGGCACGCCGGCCCGGCCCACCATCGTCTTCGTGCACGGCGCCTTTGCCGATTCCAGCAGCTGGGACGGGGTCGCGAAAAAGCTGGCCAACAAGGGTTATCCGGTGCTGAGCGTGGCCAATCCGCTGCGCGGCGTCAATGCGGATGCGCGCTACGCGGCCAGCGTGATCGGGGCCGTGAAGGGGCCCGTGGTACTGGTCGGCCATTCGTATGGCGGCATGGTGATTTCCAGCGCTGCCGAGGGCAATCCCGACGTCAAGGCGCTGGTGTACGTGGCGGCTTTCGCGCCCGAACCGGGGGAAACCGTGGCCGGCCTGGCCAACCGCTTCCCGGGCAGCACGCTGGGCCAAGCGCTGGCCGATCCGGTGGCGCTGGACGACGGCAAGGACCTGTATATCCGCCAGGACAAATTCCGCGACCAGTTCGCCGCCGACATCCCTGCGCCGCAGGCGGCCCTGATGGCGGCGGGCCAGCGCCCGATCGCCGTGGCCGCGCTGGAAGAACCGGCCACCGGCGCCGCCTGGAAACAGGTACCGTCGTACTTCATCCACGGCGGCGCCGACAGGAATATTCCGCCCGCAGCCCTGCGCTTCATGGCGCGCCGCGCCGGCGCCAAGGACACGGTGGAAGTCGGGGGCGCATCGCACGTGGTGATGGTGTCGCATGCCGATGCGGTGGCGAAGCTGATCGAGAAGGCGGCCGCCGCACACTGAATCCGGCAAGCGCGCCGGGGAGAGCGGCGCTACAATCGATGGTTTCATTTTTTGCAACCATCATGATGCCGCCCCTGACGCCGCCCCGTTTCCTGCCCACCCTGTTTTCCGCCAGCGCGGCTTGTGTTCCCACCGGTACGCATGCCGCCGCTTGGCAGCCGGCGGACGGATTGCAGCAAGTAGCGCTGGGGCCTGGCGCCGGGCCCGCCGCCAGGCCGACCGGGGGACAGGAAGAAGGCATGACGTGGCGGGAGGATATGCCCGTCGCGGGCAAGCCGTGGCTGCAGGTGGAACACGTGACGCGGCCGACCATGACGGTGTACCCGCCGCGGGGCGCCAATACCGGCGCGGCCGTGGTGGTCTTCCCGGGTGGCGGTTATCGCGTCCTGGCGATCGACCTGGAGGGAACCGAGGCATGCGACTGGCTGACGTCGATCGGCGTGACGTGCGTGCTGCTGAAGTACCGCGTGCCGGGATCGGGGCCGCACTGGGACACGGAACTCAACCGCCGGGTCATCCCCAGGGTGCATACCGCGCTGCAGGACGCCCAGCGCGCCATGGGTTTGCTGCGCCAGCATGCGGCGCAGTGGCATATCGATCCGCACAAGATCGGTGTGCTGGGGTTTTCCGCGGGCGGCCACCTGGTGGCGGCCATCAGCACGCATCCGGGCCGGATCTATGCCCCGGTGGACCAGGCCGACCGGCAACGCTGTCGTCCCGATTTCGCCATCGCGCTGTACCCGGGGCATCTGTCCGCCAATTACCGGGCCGACCTGTCCAGGCTGAACCCCACCATCCGCGTCACCAGCGACACCCCGCCGACATTCCTGCTGCATGCGCAGGACGATCCGGTCGACCCGGTGGAATATTCGCTGCTTTACCAGGCTGCCCTGAAAAAGGCGAACGTTCCGGTCGAGATGCACATCTACGCCCAGGGTGGCCACGCTTTCGGCCTGCGGCCGGCCCGGGCGCCGATCACGAAGTGGCCGGCCCTGGTGGAATCCTGGCTGGAATCGATCGGCATGATCGCCCCGAAATAGCGCCTTGCCGCGCTCAGCGCCGCGGGTCGTTGGCCGGGGCGCCGAACAGCGCGTGCAGTTCCGCGCCGGACGGCGTGCCGGCAAAGCCGTTGAACGAACCCTGCTCGGCCAGCGAACGCGCCGCCTGCAGGAATCCTCCCCACGCGGCCCGCGCCAGCGCGCCGCCGACACTGATGCGCCGCACGCCCAGGCCGGCCAGTTCATCGACCGTCATGTCGCTGTCCCAACCGATCAGCACATTGACCGGCTTGGGTGCGACCGCGGCCACCACGGCGCGGATCTGCTCGCGCGTGCGGATGCCCGGCGCATACAGGCAATCGGCGCCGGCTTCGGCATAGGCTTGCAGGCGCCGGATCGCGTCATCGAGGTCGGGCACGCCGACGAAGAAATTTTCCGCCCGTCCGACCAGCATCGCGCCACCGCCGGCCGCGTCGATGGCGGCGCGCGCGGCGCGCATGCGCTCGGCCGATTCAACGATGCCGCGCAACGGCGCGGCCGGATCGCCGGTCGAATCTTCAATGGACAGGCCGGCCACGCCGGTGTCGAGCGCCATGCGCACGCTGTCGGCCACGCCTTCGGGTGTCGCGGCAAAGCCGCTTTCGAAATCGGCGTTGACGGGCAAGTTCGTGGCGGCCACCATGGTGCGCAAGTGCGCCAGCATGTCTTCGCGCGAGATCTGCCCGTCCGCACGGCCGCGCGACCACGCATATCCCGCGCTGGTGGTGGCAATCGCCTTGAACCCCAGCGCCTCCAGCGCACGGGCGCTGCCGGCGTCCCACGGATTGGGCAACACAAAGCAGCCCGACTGGTGCAACGCGCGGAACGCGGCGCGTTTTCCGGCAATGTCAGCGGCTTCGGCAACATTACTTTCTAGCATAAACACTCCTTGCAGTGATGGAGATCAGGCGCGGGGCGCCATCCAGACCAGGTTCCACAGGTGGCCGTCGAGGTCTTCGAAGCCCTGGTCATACATGAAGCCATGGTCTTCCGGCGGATGCGGCGTACGGCCGCCCGCCGCCACGGCCTTGGCGATCAGGCTGTCGACTTCTTCGCGGCTCTCGCAATTCAGGCAAATCACGACTTCGTTGGCGTCCTTTGCCTGCGCGACGGGTTTGCCGATCAGCGACTGGAAGAATGGTTCCGTCGACAGCATGACATCGATGCTGCCTTCGACAACGACCATGTAGGCCGCCTGCGGGTTGCTGAATTCCGGCTTGAACGTGAAACCCAGCGCGGCGAAGAAGGCTTTCGATTGGTCCAGGTTCTTGACTGGCAGGTTGAGGATGATGTGCTTGTGCATGGCGCCTCCGGGAATGGATGATCGATCGGTGTTTCATTGTTCACGACGCAAGACGGTACAGCAATTCGACACGGTGGCGAAAAAATTTGTTGAAATGTGTGCAAGCAACAGCATGGCGCAACAGCGCTACCTTTGCGCCCCGTCCACGCCTGCCGCGGCGGCGACGCTACAATGCCAGCCTCGCCTTTCCTTCACGACCATGCACATCACCGAACACGATCTCCGCCGCCACTTCGACGCCGGCGCCTGGCAACGCGGCATGGATTACATGCGGCGCAATAAAGTCACGCTCCATGAGGCCGACTCCAGCCGCATCCGGGCACGGGTCAGCGGCAGTTATGGCGCCGTGTACAACGTCGACATCGCCGTGGGCTTCGAATACGACCGGATGACGGTGGAAGGCCGGTGCAGTTGCCCGATGCAATACAACTGCAAGCACGTGGCGGCCACCCTGCTGACTTGCCTGCGCGACGATGGCCCGCTGGCGCCGGCGGCCGATACGGATGGCTTGCCGTATGCATGGGCGGCCTGGCTGCGGCAGATTGAAAGCGCGGCCCGTCCACAGCCGGCCAGGCGGCCGTCCAACGCCCGGCAACGCCTGGCATTCGTGCTGGTCCCGGGCCACGGCGCCGATCCGCGCGCCAGGCTGTACGTGGCCAAGGCGCGCATGGGGCCGAATGGCGCCATGCTGGGCGCTTCGGTCTGTTCCAGTGTGTACGACCTGGCCACGCGTCCCCCGGCCTATGTGCGCGAACACGAGCAATATCCGCTGCGCCTGTATGTGGCTGCCTGCGGGCAATCGTTGTTCATCACAGCCAACCTGGAGCCGCAGGGCGAACTCGGCGCGCAATTGCTGCGCGTGCTGCTGGAGCGGCAATGCCTGCTGTGGGCCGCCAGCCTGGCGGACTTGCATGCAGGCCAAGTGGTTACCATGACCGCCGGGCCGGCGCGCCATGGCGCGCTGCGCTGGCGGCCGGACGGCGGCGGCGTTGCCCGGCTCGGTTGGCAAGACGATGACGGTACACCGTTCGACGCCGTGCTGGCCACCGAACCCGCGTATTACGTTGCCGGGTGCACGCTGGGGCCCGTCACGCTGGAGGCCTTGCCGCTGCCGCTGGCGCAATTGCTGCCGCTGGTGCTGCAGGCGCCTCCCGTGCCGGAACAGGCCGGCGCCAGCCTGGGGCGGCATTTGCGCGCACGCGGGCTGGGCCACGTCGTGCCGCCACCGCCGGCCGCCAATGCACGGCGGCGCACCGATATTCCCGCACAGCCGGTGCTCTTGCTCGGCAGCGCCTTCGGCGGCGGCATGGCCGCGGACCGGCAGCCGTGGTCCGCGCCCGGCGCGCAACCTGAATCTCCCGCCTGGCATGATTACGCGGTCTTGTCATTCGAGTACGACGGCCTGCACGCGCCCATGGTCCCGGCCGAAAACCTGGAACGCGAAGTGGCCGGCGGCCTGGAAACCATCGTGCGCGACGTGGAAGCCGAAGCAGCCGCCTGGGATGCGCTGGCGTCGCTTGGCTTTGCGCCGCCGGCGCCGGACCACCCGGTATTGCCGGCCGTGCCCGGAATGCTGCAACTGGCGACGCAGGACGCCTGGCATGCGTTCGCGCAGGCACACGCGCCGCGTTTGCGCGCGCAAGGCTGGCGCATCGAGACCACGCAGGACTACCGCTACGACTTGCACGCCATCGATGACTGGGTGGCGCAGCTGGACGCGCCCGAAGGCGGCGAATGGTTCGAGCTGGCGCTGGACATCGTCATTGGCGACCAACGCGTGCCGTTGTTGCCGGTACTGCTGCAATTGATACGCGAAGCGCCGCGCGATTTTGCGCCGGACGCGCTGGCCGCCCGTGCCGATACCGACCTGCAGCTGGCCCGCCTGCCCGATGGCCGCCGCGTCGCCCTGCCGTGGGGGCGCATCAAGCCCATCCTCACGGTCCTGGGCGAACTGTATTTCAGCGACCGTATCGGCGACACGATCCGCCTGCCCGCGCTCGACGCGGCGCGCCTGGCCGAACTGGAACAGCAGGCCAGCCTGCGCTGGCTGGGCGGCGAGCGCCTGCGCGCGCTGGGCGCGAAGCTGGCCGCGTTTGGCGGCATCACGCCGGTCGCTGCGCCGGCCGGGCTGCAGGCACAATTGCGCAGCTACCAGCGCGAAGGACTGGCGTGGATGCAGTTCCTGCGCGAATTCAACCTGGCCGGCATCCTGGCCGACGACATGGGACTGGGTAAGACCATCCAGACCCTGTCGCACATCTTGCTGGAAAAGGAAGCGGGCCGGCTCGACCACCCGGCGCTGGTGGTGGCCCCCACCAGCCTGATGGCCAACTGGCAGGCCGAAGCCGCGCGCTTCACGCCCGGGCTGCGCGTGCTGATGCTGCATGGCGCCGACCGCCACGCGCTGTTCGATGCGATCGGCCAGGCCGACCTGGTGCTGACCACCTACGCCCTGCTGCCGCGTGATGAAGCGGTATTGCGCGGCCAGCGTTTCCACTTGCTGATCCTCGATGAATCGCAATACATCAAGAACAGCCGCGCCAAGGCCGCGCAGACGGTGCGCCTGCTGCAAGCCCGGCACCGCCTGTGCCTGACCGGCACGCCGCTGCAAAACCACCTCGGCGAATTGTGGTCGCAATTCCATTTCCTGTTGCCGGGATTGCTGGGCGACGAAGCGCGCTTCAACGCGGACTTCCGCAAGCCGATCGAACGCCAGGGCGACACCGTGCGCAACGCGCTGCTGATCCGCCGCATCAAGCCCTTCCTGCTGCGCCGTACCAAGGACAAGGTGGCCACCGAGTTGCCGGCCAAGACGGAAATGGTGCGCGAAGTCACCCTGGCCGGGGCCCAGCGCGACCTGTATGAAACCGTGCGCCTGGCGATGGACCGCAAGGTGCGCGAGGCGATTGCGAGGAAAGGCGTGGCGCGCAGCCAGATCGTGATCCTCGACGCCTTGCTGAAATTGCGGCAAGTCTGCTGCGACCCACGGCTGGTCAAGGGCGCCGGCAGGAAGGCGGCGGCGCCGTCGGCCAAGCTGGCCGAATTGATGGACATGCTCGATGCGCTGCTGGAAGAAGGGCGCAAGGTACTGGTATTTTCCCAGTTCACCAGCATGCTGGCGCTGATCGAGGAACAGTTGCGCGAACGCGCCGTGCCCTATGCGCTGTTGACCGGCGAAACGGTCGACCGCGCCGGCCAGGTGGACGCCTTCCAGCAGGGCGCCGCGCCGGTGTTCCTGATTTCACTGAAAGCCGGCGGCGTCGGCCTGAACCTGACCGCCGCCGACACGGTCATTCACTACGATCCATGGTGGAACCCCGCCGCGGAAAACCAGGCCACCGACCGCGCGTGGCGGATCGGCCAGGACAAGCCGGTGTTCGTCTACAAACTGATTGCCAAGGGCACGCTGGAAGAAAAAATCCAGGACTTGCAGCGCCAAAAAGCCGGGCTGGCGGATGCGGTGCTGGCGGCCGGGGAAGGGCACGGCGTCCGGATCACCGCAGAGGATTTGCAGGCGATCTTTGCGCCGTTGTGATGGCGGGAGGACTGCGAGGCCAGGACCCGGCACGGCTTGAGGCCCGGCAATGAGTGGCAAAGGCAAAGTCCAACATCCTGTCTTTTACCTGTAAAAGTGCATTGATTGGCACAGCAATTATCTACCTCTTGTACGGGAAAAGATTCCCATTTTCAGGTGATTTAATGGCGATTATTATGCCTTTAGAGGGTAAAAATACTCTGCTATAGCCAAATTTTGCTCTTTGCTTGAAAGGCTGAGGGTTCCGCGCCAGCGTCCACCTCACCCGGTCCCGCATCTGCGGCTTCAAGATCTACGGCTTCAAGGTAATCTTCAAAATCTGCGTATTCGTATTGTTCGGCACACTGTCCTTGTCTCCGGCCGCGTCACTGGTGGTCAGCCACAAATTGCCGTCGATCGCCGGCTCCACGGTGCGGATGCGGCCATAGGCGCCGACATAGAACTGGCGCACGTTGACCAGGCTGGTTCCACTGATTTCGCTGCGGTATAACCGCTTGCCGGCCAGGCAGCCGATGTATAGCGCATTGTTGACGATGGCAATGCCGCTGCACGACGCCTCGGTATTGCGGTACGTATATTTCGGTGCGATGTAGCCCGCGGTGGCGCAGCCGGTCCCGGCGCGCGAGATCACGCCTTCGCAGTTGGGCCAGCCATAGTTGCCGCCTTTGACGATCAAGTTGGTTTCATCCTGTGAATCGCCGAATTCCTGCTCCCACAAGCGTCCATTGGCGTCGAAAGCCAGCCCCTGCGGATTGCGGTGGCCGTAACTCCAGACATAATTGCCGAACGGGTTGTCGGCCGGCGGCGTGCCATTGGGATTCAAGCGCAGGATCTTGCCGGACAGCCGCTGGATGTCTTGCGCGAACGGGCCGTTTTGCCCATCGCCGGTCGATGCATACAGCTTGCCATCGGGCCCGAAGCGCAAACGTCCGCCATTGTGGAATTTGTTGCGCGGGATGCCCTTCAACAACACTTCCAGCGACGCGATGTCGAGCTTCCCGTTCACATAGCGCAGGCGCACGATGCGGTTGTCGGTCGGGCTGGTGTGGTAGACGTACAGCCAGGAATCCTGGGCCGGGAAGCCGGGAGGAATGGCAATGCCCAGCAGGCCGCCTTCGCCATCGGTGCCCTGCACGTTGGGAATGACGCCCAGCGACGTCTTGACGCCGGTCACCGGGTCCAGCCGCAGGATGTCTTGCGCGTCGCGCCGGCTGTACAGCACCGACCCATCCGGCAAGGCGGCCAGGCCCCATGGGATGTCGGTCTCGACCGCCACCCGCGCCGCCGAACAAATTACGTCGGTGCAGCTTGCCCCGGTGGTCAGGGACACGGTGGTCCCGCGCGGCGACACGTTGCCTTGCGCATCGCGCGCGGCAACGGTGTACTGGTACGTGGTGCCGGCCGCCAACCCGGTGTCGGTGTAGCCGGTGGTGCTGGTGGTGGCGGCTTTGGTGCTGTTGCGATAGACGTCGTAGCCGGTCACGCCGACATTGTCGGTCGATGCGTTCCATGCCAAGGTCACCGTGGTCCCCGACACGGTGCCGCGCAAGCCATCCGGCACCGAGGGGGCCTGGGTGTCGGTCTCGCACTGCGGCACCTTGAGCGGCAGCGTGGTGCTGGCCTGCGATACATTGCCGGCGCCATCGCGCGCATTGACGTACAGGCCCCAGCTGGCGCCCGGCGTCAACGCAAGCTGGGCAGCCAGCGTGCTGGCATTGACCGTGCCCAGGGCCTGGCCGTCGCGGTAGATGTCGTAATACGCGACGCCGACATTGTCGGTGGCGGCCTGCCACGACAGCGTGGCGGAGCGGCACGTCAGGTTACTGACGGCCAGGCCGCTGGGCGGCGTGGGCGGCTGCGTGTCGTTGGTGGAAGGCGGCGCCGTGGTGAATGTCCATTGCTGATGGGCCAGGCTTTGGCACGGCCACATATCGATGCCGGTACCGTTCGCCGTGCGTCCCCCCACCACGGTCAGGCACAGTCCGGACTGGGCGCTGGCAATGGTCTTGTCCGGCCTGATGGTCCATTTCTGGTTGGCGCGGCCATGGCACGGATACGACTGCACGATGGCCTTGGGATCGGTGCTGGCTGCCCGGACGTCGAGGCAGCGGGCGCCGTCGAAGGTGCGCAATTCCCCCGCGGCCGTGTATTCCCACTGCTGGTTGATCCTGCCGTGACAGTCGAAAATAATGGCCGGGGTTTCCGGCTGCTGGCTGCCCGAATAAATGTCCAGGCAGCGCTGCGACGCGCTGCCCACCAGCAATTGGGTCGGGCCGGCGGCGGCGCCGGGCGGCATGCCGTACAGGCCAAGGAGGGCGAGCAGGGCCAGCGCGGTGGATCGGCGGGGCGGCAAGCCGGCGAGCAGGGGAAATGGCTTTATCACACGTTTCCTCACGAATGGTGTGATGCGGGCTGGCAGCAATCGGCTACGGCCGCTTCACAGGGGGGACCGCTGAGGTGTCAGGCGAGTGGGTGCCTGCGGATGGAGGAGGTTAGCACGTGGTGGAAGCCGCAGGCGCTGCGCAGGAAGTGACGGCGCCGCATCGGGATGTGGCGGCGGCTGAGGACCTTCGGTTTTTATGGTCCCGCGCAGTAAACAGCCCATGCGGCCATATGGTAGCCTACATGGACTGTCGGAAAAAAGCTTGTCAAACGCTCGTTGCAAATGTCCTTGTTGGTACAACGCAGACGGGTCAACCGCGGTGTGCTTCCGCCATTTTCCCCAACGCGATCGCCAGTGCGATGCCGCCCAACGCTTTCACCAGGGTCGGATGTTCCGCATAGAAAGAACCCATCTTGTCGACGATGCCGGGATCATGCTGTTCAGCCGTGGCGGCGATTTCCTCCACCTGCGCCGGCGTGATGGCGTTGGCCTGTTGGGGTGTCACGTGGGGCTGCGAGCCCTGGCCGAGGAAATTGCCGATGGAGCCGGCCAGCGACGACAGCATGGCCGGGCTGACATGCGCCAGCAACTGGTTCAGCATGCCGGCGCGCTGCGTGGGATCGCTGCGGCCGAACAATTGGCTGACCATCTGCGCAAACGGTGGCGTCTGGTCCGAACGCAGTGCTTCGGTGATGCCCTGCGCCATCGTTGCCGTGGGCGCATGTTGCGCCACTTGACCAAAATCCTGTTCGGCCCGGGCCGGATCGGCGGCACGGGGGCCGCCCAGGTATTGCTGCAATAAATTTCCGAAATCGAATGCCATAGCGCCTCCCTTGGTAAAGCGGTCAGCATACTGGCCTGGCTGGCCTCGTCTGTACGCGATTTAACAAGCTTGGCGCCGGGGTCAATCGTCGTCCGGCTCGCCAGGCAATTCATCGCTGGCCGCCTGCGCCGCTTGCAAAAGCGGTGCAGGGACATAACGCGCCGCGCTGGAACTGTCCTTGAGCGCATGGGCGCACACCTGCACCGTGCGCCATTCCATCGGCACGTTTTCCAGCCGGTAACCGCTGTTGCGCACGAACGCAATGCAAGCTTCCTCGCTCAGCATGGCCTTCGGAATGTTGGTGAATTCCTTGACGCGCTTGCTGAGCGCCAGCGCATAGCGCTGCGGGGTCATCAGGCGTTTCGGCACGTAGACGATCAGGTCGGGATCGGCGGCCAGTGCGGCGGCAATGATCGCGTCGGTCAGCCGGGCGCGCGGGATGTCGGCCAAAATCCTTGGATGCAATGCAATCCGTGCGATCAATGCGGCGTCGTCCAGGCCATCGAACTGGCCTGCGGTCAGGCCCTTGAGCCAGGACGTGTCTTCGTGTTCGTCGAATTCATGTGTGTAGGGGTCTTCCAGCGACAGGACGATGGACGCTTGCAGCAGGGCTTCCGCACGGCGGCCCAGCGCCCGGTAGGCCGAGGCAAGCACATAATGCGCGGTCTGGGGATAGCGCATGGCCTCGACAGCGAGCGTGGCGTCGGCAAGCGCGCCTTCGTAGTCGGCCTGCTTGAACCGGGTCCAGGCGCGGTAGCCATGCCAGCGGCTGGCAACACGTTCCTCGCCGGCTTTCCTGCCGCGCGCCCGGTCCAGCTCGATCAGCAGGGAAAACACGTCCATGCGCAGGTGATCCGGTACAAAAGCAAGCGCATCGGTATCGTTGTTCAGGGCGGCGGCGCAGACTTCGGCACTGCGCAGGGCGGCCGGAATATGCTCCAGCGACTTGCCATCCGCACTGGCCGCGATCAGGCACAATTGCGGCGTCAGCAGCGCTTCGGGAATATGGCCGATCAGGTCGTCGTCGTGCTCCCACACTGCACGTTCCGCCAGTTCAGGCGTGATGCGTTCGCTGGCGATATGGCGCAGGTTGCCGATATTTGCCTCCAGTGCCGCCTGCTCGACGCGGGCAGTACGCAGCCAGTGCGGCACGTCACCAAGCGAGGCGCCGCCAGCGACGGCGCGCAGGCAATGGTCCTCGGTGAGCAGCGCGCCCCAGACAGCCTCCAGGCTGTCCTCACGCCACGATGCCGGCAGCTCGGAATGGTCGCCGTCGCGCCACTGCCATTCGTCATCCCCGCCGTACAACGCGCGGGCCAGCGCCAGGCCTTCGGCCGTCATGCATTGCGGCGGAATGCGCACGGCAGTATGGAGGCCGGCGCGTATCAGCGCTTCCAGCCTGGCCGGCGTTTGCCACGGCGCCGGCACGAACGCCAGCGCTTCGGGATCGGCGCCAATGGCGGCATCGACCAGCGCATCATCGAGCAATGACCATGACACGGCGCCAATGGCATATTTGTCTTCAATGACAGCGCCCAGCCACTCGCCATGGGTCTGCGGCCTGGCTGGCTGTTCCCACTGTGCGTCATCATCGGCCGCCATCCCACCCTGCCGCGATGCGGACGCCGAACCCGCTCGCGCCCGGGCGCGCCGCGCTTCCTCCAGCGCGTCGAGCGAGGGCGCGCACATCAGCCAGATTTCATGCCAGACGTCGCCATCGCCTGAATCGATAGACTCATAGAGCCCCAGCCACAGTTCCCTGGCTTCCGGAAAAGGGTTGTCGGAACCCGTGACGGGTTGGCGGAGCTTGACGGGCCAGGACGCCATGGCCCTGGCATCGCGCCAGCGGCTCGCGTTGTGTTCCGGGTCCGGATCGGATTCGCCAAAGCGCGCCTGCATGGCCGTCAGGCACACCGCTCCCGCCGCGGCGATGGTTTCCTGCCGCACGTGGCACAGGAATTCATAACAACCGTAATGTTCTTCACTGAGATACGAGCGCGCCAGCCGGCGTTCCGTCACGATGCGGTTTTCCTCGCGCACGTCCTCGTCTTCTTCATCGTCCTCGTCGTCGTCGTCCTCGTCGTCCTCGCCGTCCTCGTCATCCTCATCGTCGTCCCCGTCTTCGTCCTCCGCGGCGACCGGCATCCCCGCCGCGAAACAATGCAATTTCTCTTCGGTTTCAGCCAGCATCGCTTCGGCGCAGGCAACGGTATCGTCCAACGTCTCCACGCCCACCAGGAAGGCATCGAACGGCTTGTCGAAGAAGGGGACTGGGGCTTGGCACGCCTGGCCGCTGGCGCTGCGCCACAGCGGGTGGTCTTCGGCATCAAACAGGGTGGCCTTGCCGTCATAGCGGACACGGAAAGCCACCTCGGCATCGCGGTCCAGGAACACGATGTCGCCGTGCCTGGTGAGGAACGGCACCAGCGGCGTATTGGCCCTCGGATAAGGAATGGCGCCATCGGCATCGGTCCACGGTTCCAGTACTTCGCCGGGCGCGGGCCGGAAAGCACCGTCCACATGCAGCATGCCCCATTGTGGCGGCGTCGGCTGGTGCTGCTGCAATGCTTCGGACCAGGTGGTGCGCGCCGTGCGCACGACGGCAAAGGCAAACTGGTTGAAATGGGTGCCCCAGCTCAGGGGCGGAACCGGCAGTTCCTGCCCATCCTTTTTCAAAAAGGTACACCTGGAACGATCAGTGGCGGCAATGCCGTCCGCCATGTAGCCGGACAAGTCCCTATCGCCCTTGATCACCACCTCGCCCTGGGCGTTCAGGTAACCGTGCCCATCGTCCCAGGAATTTTCTTCGCTGAAGTACGCCAAGCCATCCTGGTTGAATTCTTCAATACGGCGATACGTGGGCGGCAAGACCCAATTGCCGCAGCGGTCGATCAAGCCGTATTTCTTGAGGTCCGTGGTGGCCGGCGCAACGCCATCGGCGCCAAACGCCAGCTGGACCTTGAATCGCGGCGAAATCGCCCATTGTCCATTGCGGTCGATATAGCCGACCAGCCGGTTCTGGCGCGACGCCACGGCAGGCGCCAGGCCGGCAACGCTAAAGTCGCCCACGCTGAAAAACGCGTGCTCGAATGCCCATGCGCCAGCGGGGTCAATGAAGCGCCACTGGTCCTGGCCGGTCTTTACCGCCGCCAGGCCGCAATGGAATGCACGGGCTTCTTCGAACTGCGCGGCAATCACGATGCCCCCGGCGGTATTGAGGTAACCCCAGCGCCCATCTTGCTGGAAACGCGCCAAGCCTTCGTCGGAAAAGGATTTCGCGTCGTCCAGCACCGGCTCAACGACCCAGCGGCCGGCGTGGTTGAGGTAACCCCACCGCCCGTTCGATGCCTGCACCGCCGAGATATAGCCGCCATGCCCGTCTTCGCAAAAGCCATGCGCTTGAAGCAGGTGTTCGGCCGGCATGCGCACTTCGTTGCGGTGCACGATGACGACGGCGTGCTGGTTGGGGGAGGTGTTGAAGGGAATCGATAAGAGGAGGGGGCTGGCGGTTGTCATGGATCGGGGATCGGAACGTGGCAGGTGGGTCGGAACGGAAAATAATTATCATATTGTTAACCATAAATGATAATTGGGTTTGGTGCCGCCGGGTTTGCGATGGGTGCCTGGGGGGCAGAGGGAACCCATGAACGGCAACGCCAACCGGATGGGTTGGCGTTGTGGTAAAAGCGCGCTGCAGGGGCTTGGCTGAGGGCTGACGCGATTGTTTTGCGTTTGATTGCTGGGCCAGATGTGCACCAACGATAAAGTTCGACAACTTAGGAAATAAAGATCTCTTGACAGGCAGTACCCGGCCTTAAGCGAATCTGGCGGCATCCCTCAAGAACGCGCGGTTGCCAATGGCTTGGCTTGCGGATATCGGGTCAGGAACGAATCGATGGCTTGTGCGGGCAGGTTGATCAGAATCGTTCCACTGCTGTCCCAGCATGCGATTTCGAACAAGGCGCCTTCCAGCTGCGGTCCCGGTTCCGTACCGTCCCAATACCGTGGGTTATCCTCGACGTATGGCGCCAAAGCAGGTATCGGACGAAGCCCCTTCGGTACTGCACTAAACACTGCCCAAATAAACTGAATCTCATAGGTATGCAGGAAGGCGGCGAGTTCGTCGCCGGTGAACCATTGATCATCCGGCTCGAATCCGGGTGGCCTCCAGTTGGTTTCGATGTCGCTGACGTACCAGTCATAGTCTTGCGGCGCAATGTTGGTTGCCTCAAACACGTCGCGCATATTGGTGTACCAGCGGACCTGATCGGTCTTTTCCAAGATGAGATTCATCATTTATCCCTTGTGACCTGACCGTTAAAGGAGCGCTTCCGGCCGAAGGCGGCCGTTCGGCTTAGCATAGCAGGGTGTTCATCCAGGAAAAGTCACAGAGTGTTACGACGGCCCCTGAAGACCCAGAGCGGAAAGTCACTCTCTAGCTTCGAAGCTTAGTTCTCCGTCAAGGTCAACGCCATAGTGGCCGAGCGGGGTTCCAAACGAATAAGAACCTTCGTAATCCCTTCCAATCGCGCTGCAGTGGATGACGAGTGAGTGCTTGTTTTCGAAGTCGAGGCGCAGTCCAGGGGTTTGCCTGCCAGGCCGTCACCTCGCTCATGACGGCGTCGATGGCGCTGCTGATGAACTCGGTACTGACTTCGACGTTGTACATCTTGTGCAGGAAGGGCTGGATCTCGCGCATCGTCATGCTGCGTGCGTACATGGCAACGATCTTGTCGTCGAAGCCGCTGAAGCGTGGCTCGTGCTTGCCGATCAATTGCGGCTCGAAGGTGCCAGCCCGGTCGCGCAGGATCTCGACACGTAGCTCCCCGTCGTTGTTCAGGACCATCTTGGCGCTCTTGCCGTTGCAGTGGTTGGCTGTGTCGCCGAGTTTGGCTGCGCCAGGCGGATAGCCAAGATGATGCGTCATCTCAGCACCCAAGGCGCGCTCGATAACCGCCTTCTTGAACTTGCGCATCACGGCCTCGGCCGCTTCCGCAGTCATCGGCCCGGTGACGAATTGGTCCGGCAATTCCTTCGGAATCTCAGGTACGGAGGTCTGTTCTGTCGCCGCGTTCTTGCTCTTGCGTGGCATATATGCTCCTTTATGGTCCACATGATATGCCTCACACACAAAATTCAGGACAGCCTCCAACCTGCAGAACTTGCGTCCTCCTTCACTGTCGCTCGATCTCCTTCATCTTGGCATTAAAGGTGCGAGGATTCATGCTCAGCAGTTCCGCGGCTTTGGTACCACTGGTGGACACCTTCTGGGCGGCGACTAATAACCTCCTCTCCCATTCTGCCACCAGATGAGGCCCCTGCAGTATCTGGCCCTTGTCTTGCACGTCACGCAGGTAGCTTGCGCAGCGACCGATGGTCGGCAGTTCGTCTTCCAAGGAAGTCGACGAACCGCTGCTACGCTCGATTACCGTCTGCTCTTCATTGTTGAGGATTTCGAGCTCCGCATTGACCAGATCCCGGCTGACGGAAAGCAGACGCCCTGTCTGCAAACCAGCCACGAGCAGGCGGCGCGCCAGCCGCTCCAAGTCACGATAATTGCCTTCGAGCCGTAAGGTCCTGAGGGTGCGTGCGATGTGAGGCTGATGCGGACGGAATTGCTCGATATAGTCGCTGATAAGGGAGGCATTGCTGTCGCGTTTGACTGCACGCTCCGGACTGCGTTCAACCAATTCTTGACAAGCACGCACCACGACGGATTTCCAGATGTCTTCGAGATCCTCCCGGCAATCTCGCAAATCAGGCAGTTCGATTACCAACTCCGAGACACGGTCCAGAAAGTCGGGCGCCAACGCCTCGCGCAACTCGCTGCGCGACTTATTCGTCGCCGCAATCAGACGAAAATCGGCCTTGATCGCCTTTTTTCCGCCAATTGGGCGAAACGTGCCGTTGCGCTGCAGGGCAAGCAGCAGTGCGCCTTGCGCTTGGAAGTCCATCCAGTGGATCTCATCAAGAAACACGCAATCACCTGCGGCCTGCTCCAGCAAGCCTGGGCTGTCGTCGTTCGCCGTGCTATGAGAGCCTTTGGCATAACCGAAGAGGCTGCTGCGCAAGATTGTAGGATCGCCTCGGAATTCCGCGCAGTTCAGTTGGTATTGCCAATCGGTCTGTGGCTTAAGTTTCCATTCGAGGTATTTCCGGCGCAGACTGTCAGCGATATGAGTTTTACCCGAGCCGCGATTGCCCACGATGAGCACGGGGAACGGCACGCTGCCGTAACGTTGCACTAGGCGAGCCACCCTGCGCAGGCTTTCTGAGCGCGCGTTAGCAATGCTCCATTCGTCGCCGATGCCCTCTTGCTGGTCATCCCTGACGAGTTCGGCGAGCAAATTCCAGCTCACCTCTGTAAGAACATCCTTCGGCGATTTTCTTTTTTCCGGCGGCGTGCCTTGATAGACACGTACATTGTCACCCACAATCCGCGCTTGCAGGGCCAGCAGCGTTGCCGTCTGCGCAGCGGGCGGGCCAGGACTGAGATTGACAACGATCTGCGCCGTCGGATGCGCACGCCGAATCTCGGCCAGCGTCGGGGCGGTGAAGTGAAACAATGCCTGATGGTCAGTCGGGGCAGCGTCGGTATCCCAATATAGGATCTCCACGCCTAGACTACCTCGCTGCTTGATTTCACGCACCAATTCCTTGGCCACCGCCACTTCTGAGCCGTGGACTTGCCGTCTTTGTGGCTCTGGTACGTTTGGTCGCCGAACGAGTAAGTAGTGTTTCTTGATTTGGCCGCACACCGGTGAATCAGGGTTGAACAGAAACTCTAACGTTGGTCCGGCCTCACGTGTGCCGTTCACATCGCTATAGCTTCCGTCCCTCTCGCGGCGGTAAGGATCGTTATTGAACGATACCCACGATACGCTGACTTTTTCAATCATGGCTGGCTTCCTTCACTAGTGTGTACCAGATGTTGCGAAGGCAGAGAAGGCACGGAGAGGGTAAGGTCACTGTCCACCAGCCAACCTTTGCTCTGCGCTATCCCGTGACCGAGGCTGCCCTGTACGCGTTGTACGACGAGGCGGTGATTGGCATTGTCGATCTTGATCGGCATGATGACGCCGTCGGCCGTGCGCAGCATTGGCTGACCAGACGCCTCAATCAGTTCAACCGGATACCGTGTCAGCGAGTTAATGAGCGGCTCGGTGACGGTCTTTTCCGGCAAGAGCAGTTCCCAGTGCCCGGATAATGCCGTTGGCAGCCGCGTCGCCTCGGCAAGTTCACGTATAGAGGGCGCATTGACTGTCACGTGGGTCGCGCGCTGGGCGACGTCACGCACCCAGCGGCTAACCGCCGCGGCCACACCGCTGTCTTCCACCACCACGCCGACTTCAATGCCGTCATGCCAGCCATGTCTCGCGTCCAGATTCCCGGTCCAAAGCAGCACGGTCGTTTCGTCCGCGACAATCGACTTGGTATGCGTGCGACGGTGGCCATAGACACGCACCTGATGAGGGGCGCAATCGACCAGCCAGGCCAAGCTGTGTCGTTGTGCGTCGATGTGATTGCGTGGTTGGACCAGCAACTCGATGGTGACGCCGCGAATGAGGGCGCGTTGTAAGGCGGCACCGGCAGGATGCTCTTCCATTCCCATGAAACTGTAGGTGGCAATCACCAGGCTCGTTTGGGCTTGGTCGATGACGTTCACAGCGGCATCTAACAGCGAATTTTCATACCGGCGCAGCGTCGTCACGCAACGGCACACGTCGGTGCAGGCCAATTTGTGCCAAGGCACGCGAGCCGAAGCAGCGAGCGAGTGTACGTCAAGATTGGCGCCGGGGAGCGATTCAAGCGTGGTTAAATGCTGCCAAATATGGGCGAACAGGCGACCGAACTCCCGCGCGGCTGCCGGCCGGTTCAAGGCCAATCCGTCTTCAGGATTGATTTCGTACGCTTCCTTGGTGGCGTTGGCAGAAGTCACCATCACGAAGAGGTCGTCGATGACGCAGAATTTGGCGTGGCAATCCTCGGCACTGCGTAACCATGCGCCCGCGCGGGCGAGCCGGCGCAGATGTTCATCATGACGCGTCGCGCGTTCTTGCAATTTCGCCGTCTGCGCATCGACTTCGCCGTCCAGTTCCAGCACTTCCGCACGCAAGTGCTTTCCAAGCGCCGTCAAAATGTAAACCCCTCCCTGCAAACGCTCAGCGGCCTCGCATAACGCCTGCACGATGTCGTCGTCGGCGAACAGGAAACTGCAAAACAGTACCTTCTGTTTAGCCGCCTGAATCAACGCGATCAATGCATGACGGATGTGCGGCGTCTTGGTCAGATCATCCGTAGAAAAATGCACGATATCGCCACGCTTCGTATTTTGTTCGGCGTAGTTACCGACTGGTAGCGATCCGCTATATTGGAAAAGCATCTCACCTGTGACACGCTGCCGTCCCATGGGGATCGTCGGCAGGGCAGCTGGTTTCAGCGTATGGTTGAGGGGCATATTCATACTTGTTCTGCCTCAGTCAGATAAGGAAGGACGAGATCACGATGGAGGCGCCGCATGCACAAGGCTGCGCGCAATTGAGCGTCAGACCATAGGTCAGCGGCTGCTTCGTCGGCGGACGGCAAGTCAAAGTCGCCGTTCCAATACTTGGCCAGGCTGGACGCCACGTCGTCGCACGTGAGATCAAAATTGCTCTGCAACGCCGCGTTACTCCGCCGCAGGAATGCGTAAAACGCTTTGCGCGCTGCGTCACGGTCGGCAGGTACGGCGTGAATACGTAGGCCCGCCTGCCATCGGTCGACTTGCGACAACATGAGCACATCGCACGGCCGATCATGGTTGCCAATCAGGTTGGGAATGTCTTCACTGCTGCATGGCAGTTCATAGGCACCGTCGTTACGCAGGCGGGCTGTCATCGGTTGGTTGGACGGGTGGCTGGCGAGGATGGCGGCCACCATTTTTGTCGGATGGTGCGTTTGCGCATCGATCAGGCCTGGGATGTCAATGTCTCGGCACGGAGACTGCGTTCGGTCCTGCCAAAGGAACGTACGCCACGTCAGCCCGTCGGCGGTGGAGTGAAACGCCGCCATCACCAGTGCTGCGGCTTGCGGCCCGAGCCTTCGCCCCACCGGGCGGCAGACTTTGCGCACTTCCCATTGCGAACCCGGCACGATGCGCAGCAATTGGCCACTCAGCCCGGGCACAGTGGCAGCAATCCCGCAGGCTGCCATGCGCTCTTCAGGAGGCAGTGATATGACAGTGTCCAATGCGCGCAGTGATGCGGGAACCTCTTGCGGAGGAAGGATCGGTGGGCGGTGAAATTGGGTATTGCGTTGCTGCTTTTCATCCTCGACCTTGATGAACATCAGCGGCTCTGCCAGGAATACCAGCCGTGCCGTACGTTCGCGCCGCAGCGGAACCCTACCGGAATTGAGGGCAGCGGTTCCGATGTCGGTCAACCAGCACAGCGGCGTGGTCGGTGCACTCGACGTATAGAGCTTTTGCGCTTGCGTGGGCGCGCCCTCAAGGGGGGCTAATATGCGTGGCGTGGACTTCAAAAACTGCTGGAAGAACGACATGATGCCGCCGTCAGCCTTCTGCTGCGTGATGTCGCCATGCTGCAAAAGGTGCTCCTCCACCAATCTGTGCACAATGGCTTCTGAAACGATATCGCCTAAGCCAAGATATTCATCGGCCAACGCCGGTGACACATGCCCGAGCACGCGCGCCAGTGCCAGCACTGCCCAGTCCGCGGACCGCAGCTTGCTATCCTCGGCATATTCAAGTGCCGCGAACTCGACTTCATAGAGCGTCACGTCTTGCGCCAACAGGGCAGTAGGGTCGCCAGGCGCCCCGGCAGCGTAGAGCGACGCCGCAATCGCGTGAAGATTGAGATTGCTCATTGTTCGCCTCCCAGCGTGCGGCCCCATTTCTTTTTCTGCTCGCAACCCGCATACAGTCGGACCAGGAGATCACCAGCATCGCGGCGGCGGCCGCCTTCCTGCCCGGCCAACGTGGTCGAATCGCCGATAATGATTCGCTTGTGGCGTGCCCGCGTGACGGCCACGTTAAGGCGGTTAAGGTTGTCGACGTGTCCGCGCTTGCCATCAGGATTGCTGCGCGTCGTACATAGGATCACCAAGTCTTTCTCTCTACCTTGGAAGCGATCGACAATACTGACGTGAATATCGATCGGCGCACTATTTGCCGCCAACCTGTGCCAATCTCGACGCCATGGGTCGTCGCCACCCGGCAGGTGATGGAAGATCGCGTCGCGTAGACGCCGAGCCTGTTCCAGATAAAAGCACACCACGCCAATTTCGAAGGACGCCTTCGGGCCACGTCCGTGTTCACGCAAGTCGCCCCACCAGCTCTGCACGGCCCAGTCGGCGCACGTCTTGACGAGTTCGACAGCAACATCGATCTCCAGTGGGTTGGTGTAATTGCCGCCGCTCCAGTTCGTATCACGTGGATATTCGTAGCGCCGCTTGGCGGGTGTATAGGCGGTGTCGATCCATATCGACGGCGCCTTGAGGCCGGGAATGTCGAGACCGAGCTGATGGGTGTCGTGCCCCGACGGATAATCCCGGTCGTAGACCAACTCGGACGAAAACGCCGCCAGTTCAGGTGCCATGCGATGCTGATAATTGAGCTTGACTACGCGACTTGCCGGCAACTGTGTCAGGTGCTCAAACACACTGGGGAGCGCCAAACTTTGCACTTCGAGAAGCTCGGCGCCGAGGCGCAATGTGTCGTGCCAATGGTTGTGCGTCGCGTCGGAAACGCCGGAACGCTGGTGAGCGTAGCGCCATTCTTCCGGATCGGCGCCCAAGGCTACCATGTCGAGTCGCTTGTCCTCCGTGAGCTTGAAGGGACGGCATAGTTCCTCGACAAACAGGCGCCAGGCCTGGTCTCGACGCTGAGGGTTAGGGTGCATACGATTGTCAAAGTGATGCCGCAGTCGGCTGCTCACTTCTCGTATCCATTTCGGTTCCGGCTCGAGCTTGATCCGCTTGGCACGTTCGGACACGACGGCTTCCAGTTCGCCAAGGTCGACATAAGGGGGGAGCTGGCGATGGTCGCCCACCAGAATCCACTTCTTGGCGCGCGCGGCCGGCACGAGGAAGTCCGTAATGGTCGCCTTGCTCGCTTCATCCATAATCATGACGTCGAACACCGCCTCAACGTCGCGAAACTCGCGTGCCATGGCGATGCCGATCGGTGTCGCACACAGCAAGTTGGCGTTGAGAAGGAGCATGGCACCGACTTCCGCATTGTCCGTCATGCGCTCGGCCCATTCCTTTTGCACATGCGCCACGGGGTCCTGCGCCAAGTCGTTGCCGGCGGCACGACGAAGTTTCTGGGCGAGTCGATGGGTAAGGTCGTGGCATCGGTTCTTCAGTAAGAATCGTTGGGCTTGCGCTTCGACGTTTTCGACCGAGCCGAGTCGGATCGCCGTGATGCCAGGACGATCACCGACTCGTTCGAGCACGTTGTCCAGGGCCACATGGGTCGGCGCCACCAGCAAAATACGCTTCCCGGCCTTAACCAGCTCTTC
Organism: uncultured Pseudoduganella sp.; assembly: GCA_966211685.1. GTDB lineage: Bacteria > Pseudomonadota > Gammaproteobacteria > Burkholderiales > Burkholderiaceae_D > Rugamonas. The sequence goes on along the minus strand of CBIHOX010000032.1, from coordinate 6,952 downwards.
GATAATGCCGCAGATAACAGTGGTCTTTCCGGTTCCCGGTGGCCCCTGGATCAAGGCGATGTCGGGAGTCTCGAGTGCCAACTCTTTTGCCCGCTGCTGGCGAAACGTTTCAGCATCGCTTTCGGGCAAGGTTGACGGCGGCATACTTGGTAGCTCGGACGGTCGCGTCAGCGCTTCGAGCAGCCGTCCATAGGCTTCATGCTTACCCATTGACATGGCGTCGAGCGCTTCGCGCATGCGCTTGAAGCTGTCATTAGTCGGCTTGAGTCGTAGCTCACCCTCCTCTGCCAAATTGGCGTTTTCATCGACGAAGTCGATCGTCAACACTTCACCGTCATCGGATACATCTTCCAAGGACAAGAACTGGTTCCTGCCAGTGATGGTGGGGATCTCCAGCAGCGTCCCAGGGCGGGTAAAGGCGCGCGGCCACTCGTCTTTGTCTTGCCTGCGCAAGCGGACAGGCGCGCGGCTGTCTAGGACATAGCGTGCACGAGGTGTCGAGGATTCGGCGTAATTGCGTAGTGCTTCCAGGTAGCGACGAACGGCGGCAATGAAGTTGCGGTCTTTGTCGGATTCGCGCTCGGTGTCGCGGGGATGGATGCATGCGGCCAGACGGGTCTGCGCCGCGACCATATGACAGAAGCCCGCAATGTCGACGTCATGCTGGCTGCCGGCGACGAAATGGGCGACGAGCAGGCGTGCAACGGGGGGTGTCTTCAAGCGGAAGGCGGTAAAGACGCGCAGGCTCTGGCCGTCTCGAGCGGGGCTGCAGGCGAACGCGATACGGCTTGTCGCCAGTACCACGCAAAAGTCATTGTCTGGTAATTGGCCTTCGCTGGCACGAATCAGCGCGGGGCTGGCAGGTTCGCCAAAGTCTGGCGCCCTGGACTTGCCGTCGGCGTTCTTCGTCTGGAACCAGGTCCAGACATCGTGCTGGTTGAATTCGTCGACCGCCGCCGCAAAGTCCATAGCGGGGTCGATTTTCTTGATGAGCTCCGGGACGTTGGCCGAATGGGTCAGAGGAATTGCAGCATGTACGCGGATGGTGCCGGCAAGACCGAGGCGCGTTTGCCCGACGGTGCGGGGCAATGGCAGGTCCAAACGTTCAGCCAGTCGTGCAATACGTTGAGTGAGCATACCGAGAATCGCTTTCCTGAAAGAGTGTAGGCAAAGTACGTATTGCAAGTGGCATGCCAGAAATTTTTTGCAGCGAAATCAATGACTTATGCATTGACCTAGTTTCCAATAAGCATTATACCGCTCCAAATAAGCAATTTATTGCCTTAAATGATCAATCAGCAGAAATTTGCTCCTAAGTAGCATAAATTTGCTCATGTTAACGGGTGACAGTATTACCAAACAATCCTAAGTAATTGATTTTATTGAACCATCTCCTCTTGGCACACTTTTCTCAATATGTCGGTCGTCACCCACCGAAATGAGGAGAGCACCAATGCACAGCAGCCATCATGGAAACGTTCGTCGACAACAGCGCGGCATCCCAGCTGTCATCGTGGACCTGGTCGTTAAGTTTGGCCGCCACGAATATGACCACCGGGGTGGGGTTATGAAGTACCTCGATCGGCGCGGACGCAAGGTCATTGAACAGAACATGGGACGCGATTTTGTAAAGCGCCATGCCGAGCAAATGGACGTCTATGTCGTGCAAAGCGCGACAGACGGGACCGTGATTACGTGCGGTCACCGCTACGCAAAAATCAATCGCCACTAAGTAACTTAACAAGGATTGAATAAACTATTATGGATACTACATACGGCAAGAAGAAATACCGTCAGCAAGGCGCTGAAACCGCACGTCTGACACAGCGCTTGAGCGTCAATGACAACGCCGGCATCGCCGAACTGAAAAAGCTCTCGAACCGTATCGAAGCGATCAACGCGAGTAAGGCAGCGATGTCGCTAGATAAGCGTGCCGGCTTCATCTTTGAAGAAGTACACGCCGGCACCTTCAACGCCGCCGCACGTAAGGCTGGCGACCTCAAGACAACCGCACTGACGGGCGAGTCGGGTGGTTTCGCCGGTGACCAGCGTGTCGACCTTCGTGTGGTGCGCAACGGCAAGACGATGGCCGAGGCCCAGGCGAAATGCTGTGGCAGTGCCGCACGCAGCGCTGTGACCAGCTCTAAGGCGAAATATGCCGGCACGCAGCGCATCGTGCCTGAGGACCAGGTAGGTACGGCGCGCGACCTGCTGACCAAGTCGGCGAAGGCAAAGGCGACCTCCCCGAATGCACGTATGCGTGAGATCGGTTCCCACCGTCAGGAAGCGGCCACCAAGCTGACTGGCAAGTTGAAGGCGGGTGGATATCAAAGCAAGGCAATTACACATAAAGATGCGCAGAGGCTCGCGTCCGGCGACACGTCACGTATCACGCGCATGATTGCCGCCGAAACGGTGACGTCGGCCGCATCGAATGGCGCGAAATCGGGGTTCGCGATCAGTGCGGCCATGAGCGCGGCGTCCGGCGTGGTCAGGCTCGCCAAGGGGGAAGCGTCGGTCAACGAGGCGACTAAAGAGGTGGTGGTCGAAGGTGTGTGCGGTGCCATGCGCAGCGCCGCCACGTCGGTCGCGGGTGAAGGCGTCAAGGCGGTGGCCAAGCGTACGCTGTCCGCGAGTGCGGCCAAGGCCTTTGTCGGCGGCTCCGGGCCCATGGCGATTGCCGGGTGCGCAGCGGATCTTGTCACCGACGCGTGTAAGGGCGAACTGACCGTCGGTAAGACTACCCGCAGTGTTACACGTGCGGCCGGTGGCTGGGCCGGCGCAGAAGGAGGTGCCATGCTTGGGACGGCGATTTGCCCGGGCGTCGGTACAATTGTTGGCACCGTCCTTGGGGGCGTCGTCGGCTCCCTACTGGGCGGCCTCTGGTAGGCGACACGGCGGCTTATCTCTGACGCTGGGGCTGCGATTTTGCGCGAGCGTTCACAGCTTCAGCGAGACCGAGGACAAAGATGAAAAAGAACAAATTTGTTGTGCCATCGATTCGATCATCGGAGATGCTGCCGCTTGAAGTCTAGACGGCGCAGACTGGACGCTTACGTATGCGACGCATCGTCGAGGCGATGGACAATCCCATCGGTAGTGTTCGACTGGCTGAGAGTGAGCGGAACATGGGCTGGACACGAGGACTTCTCGTGCATGAAACAAAAACGCCGGTCTGTATGGATCGGCGTTTCGTGAGGTATGTTCTTGGTGGCAGGGGACGGAATCGAACCACCGACACAAGGATTTCAAGTCGTAGCTCTTTCCAACGCTTTTCCTCAGCGATTCAGGTATGAGTAGCTTTCTTGAGCGCATGAAGATGCAATAATCTCGATAGTTGAGCTAAGAGGCGTTTTCTATCGATTCGTTGCATCTCTGCTGCGCTCGTTGGCCAAATCATTGAACTTATTTTGGCCAGTGCGGGTACTTTTAAATAGGGCGACGATTGGTTGATAACTGGCTGTCCACCTAATTCTTTCTGAAGGAGCTGCTTTAATGCATTTACAGTTGGTTTCCCCCGGCGCCATGTTGCTGGATCAGACTCAAAATCTGTACGGGCTTGAGCAGCAATAGCGCCAGGATTGGGCGATTTTCCTCCCTTTCGATCACGTTGCGCTGCGTCAAAACGGATGTTGGTAATTACCTCAATGCTTTTCTCTTTTGCATTTCTAGTTGCGTCGTCAATCAGTTCCTGCGCGCGTACAGGGCTTATCCGTGGGTTGGCAAAAGAAATATGTTGAGCGTTAAGAAAATATGCCTCGGCGTCATTTAAATCAGTCAAAAACGGGTGTGCTTTAATCGCTTGCATTTCCTTTTCGAACTTATCGGCACTTGCTTCATCCATGTAATCGCGATCTCGGTGTAAAACAAACTGCACCTGTCCTGCCTTATCTAACAAAAATCCACGTAAGACTTTCGCTGAATCGATTTTAGTACAACCTGAATAAGCACGGATATCAGTTTCACTCATGTTGAACCCGTTAGAGCGAAGCAATGCATCAAGTGCTTGAAGCGATTCAGTACTACTATCCTCGGTCGCGAAGAGGCACCGAGTTGTACCGCTTGCGAAATAGTCGATGGAATCTAAGGCGCCCAGTTCCATCAACATCGAAGCCGTTGACACACTATCATACGTAATCTTAGTTCCATTACTTACCCAAACAATCGTTCCTTGCTCCCGAAGGGCGTCTAGGACGTGTCGTGAATGCGTGCTAATCAAAGCACGGAATTTATGCTTTGCGGCAAGGTCGACAACAAGGTTACAAAGCGCACGTTGATTATTAGGGTGAAGATGAGAATCAGGTTCATCCAAAATTAACACTCTTGGACTAAATAAAATAATATAAGCTAAGATTTGGCTTGCCTGAAGAATAGATGTTCCTGCTGCGTCGATTGGCAAGCGCGGCCTATCAGGCCGTTTAAAAAATACTTCGATATGCTCATCGCGGTCACGGTCAAATTTGATTTCAAATTCGATTCCGGGAAATAAGTCGCACATTCCATCCTGAAAGCGCTGCCATATGCTTTTCCAAGCAACATGTGTTGTTGACTGCGAAGTGCTTTCGGAAGTGATCTGCTTGCGCTTTTTAATTTCGACGTCACTTGCCTCTTTCAGCATTAACATGACATTTCGAAGCACTAAATTTGCGTCACCACGTGCTACAATCCGCCGAACTACGCCAGGGGAGAGATGTCGTTCTTCTTTGGAAATTCCAGCGAGCCCTGGAGCGTAAACAGTAAACGGCTGATCAAAACTCATAAGGCGTTCACCAAGAATTCTTCCTTCCAGCACGACCGCAATATTGCGGTTTCGGCCGCGTCTTAAAGCGACAACGCATTTTGAGCCATCATTCGCAACTAACTCAATCTCAATTTGAGTTGATGCTGGCTCTTGAAGCTGGCCACCATAGGCAAGGGAAAGCACATCAGCGACTGGTGTGTATAATAACTGGGAGGGGTTAAACGATACTTTGAATTTATCTGCTCCCCAATTCACCCCTTCACCTACCAGTTTCGCCGTCTGAGCAATACTGACTGCAAAGTGCAATGCTTGCAATGCACTACTCTTGCCTGCGTTGTTTGCTCCTATCAGGACAGTAGCATCGTTGAGTTCTAGGTCAAAATCTTCTAGCTGCTTAAATCTTTTAACAGAAATTCTTTCAAGCTGCAATGCCACCGTGTCGGCTCCATCTTTAAACGTTGATCGTTTGTATCTAAGAATTAGCGACCTCGAATACCAGATCTAGCCCAGCATTGCTGTCGACCGCTAAGACCTTTTTGCAAACATATATATTGGCCAGATCCAGGCGCTTAATTTCGATCCCTTCGAGCCGAATCATGCTCTGGCTCGCGCAGTTTTGGCTCGATCCGAACCTAGCAGAACCGACTATTGCTGAGTTGGAAATGATGTTGAGTATGGCCGTGATATAAGAGCCCGTCAACGTAGAACGCATGAAGAGGTTACGTGACAGCGACAGTGGACAAGGACTTGCAGACTTAAAAACAAAAACGCCAGCCGATGATGGCTGGCGTTCTTCTAACAACGTTCTTGGTGGCCCGGGGCGGAATCGAACCACCGACACAAGGATTTTCAATCCTAGTGTCGGGGGTATCGTTTGTCTCAGACATTAATTACATGTCTCTGACTATAATTGTACGGAACACTAAAACCTTTACCGAGCTTACATCACTCCACCGTCACCGACTTCGCCAAATTCCGTGGCTTATCCACATCCGTCCCCCGCGCCAGCGCCGAGTGGTACGCCAGCAGCTGCAGCGACACCACGTGCAGGATCGGGGACAGCTGGCCATAGTGTTCCGGCATGCGGATCACGTGCAGGCCGTCGCCGGAGACGATGCGCGAGTCGACGTCGGCAAACACGAACAGCTGGCCGCCGCGGGCGCGCACTTCCTGCATGTTCGATTTCAGCTTTTCCAGCAGCGCATCGTTCGGGGCGATCGTCACGACCGGCATTTCTTCCGTCACCAGCGCCAGCGGGCCGTGCTTCAGTTCGCCGGCCGGATAGGCTTCGGCGTGGATGTACGAGATTTCCTTCAGCTTCAGCGCGCCTTCCAGCGCGATCGGGTAGTGCAGGCCGCGGCCCAGGAACAGCGCGTTTTCCTTGCGGGCGAATTCCTCGGCCCAGGCAATGATTTGCGGTTCCAGCGCCAGCACGGCCGATACCGATGCCGGCAGGTGGCGCAGCGCTTTCATGTGCGCGGCTTCGTCTTCCTCGCTCAGGCGGCCATTGACTTGCGCCAGGGTCATCGTCAGCAGGAACAGGCCCACCAGCTGCGTGGTGAAGGCCTTGGTCGAGGCCACGCCCACTTCCACGCCGGCGCGCGTGATGTACGCCAGTTTGCACTCGCGCACCATGGCGCTGGTCGAGACGTTACAGATGGTCAGCGTGTGTTCCATGCCCTGGGCGCGCGCGTGCTTCAGCGCGGCCAGCGTGTCGGCGGTTTCACCGGATTGCGAGATCGTCACCACCAGGGTTTTCGGGTGCGGCACGGAATCGCGGTAGCGGTATTCGGAGGCGATTTCCACGTTGACCGGCAGCTTGGCAATCGATTCGATCCAGTACTTGGCGGTCAGGCCGGCATAGTAGCTGGTGCCGCACGCCAGGATCAGCACGCGGTCGACGTCCTTGAACACCTGGTAGGCGCCGTCGCCGAACAGTTCCGGCATCACGCCCGTCACGCCTTCCAGGGTGTCGCCGATCACGCGCGGCTGTTCAAAGATTTCCTTTTGCATGAAGTGGCGGTACGGGCCCAGTTCCGCCGCGCCGGTGTGCGCATGCACGGTCTTGACTTCACGCTCGACTTGCTTGCCGTTGACGTCGGCGATCCACACCTTGCCCAGCTGCAGGTCGACCACGTCGCCTTCTTCCAGGTAGATGATCTGGTCGGTGGTGCCGGCCAGCGCCATGGCGTCGGAGGCGACGAAGTTTTC